>DATHOY010000136.1:0-10677 GCA_035484435.1 Vulcanimicrobiaceae bacterium
TAGCGCCCGTGCCCTGAGAGGTCACGGTCACGGTAGCTCCGGCAATGCTGGACCCGGACTTATCGGTGATCGTGCCCGAAAAACTGCCGATCGCCTGACCGTACGCAAGCTGGGAGAAGCACAGCGCAGTCATGCAAATCATCAGGACAAAAAGAATTCTCTTGCTCATCATGCATACCCCTTTTTTAGGAACCCTGGACTCATTGCAATAGAGCGGTAGAAATCAGGAGACTCGACTCTCTCGATTTCAACACCGGGACTGAAGCACCCTGGATTCGCGGCAGAAAGATAAAAAACCGCTGCGAGTCCTCTTTGAAGTCCCCGGCGGCGCGAACGACGCTCTGAGTACGGGGGAAATAGTGAAAGGAAATTACTTCTCTATTGCGGCTGTGTCAAGCGGATGTTTCGGAAAATCTGTGCAAGGTTTTGATAGGGCGAATCTTAGCGGCAAATGACGAGACAAAAATAGGACCCAAAATGGGAAAGAAATCTTGCCGCCGAGAGTAGGAAAGGAGTGAGTCCCTCGCGCGCCACGTCCCTCCTACTGAAGGGAAGTGGCAACCCTTTTCCCATACTCTTTCGCTTTGGCGATGGCGGCGGCTTCATCCACGGTCAGCAGTTTGCCCTCTTTCAGCAGAGTCTTGCCGCCGACTACGACAGTCTGAACCTCGCTAGCCTTCAGGGCGTATACGATTTGGGAGTAGACGTCATACATCGGCACGGCGTTGGGTACGTCGAGCGTAAGAATGACGAAATCGGCTTTCTTCCCAGTTTCGAGCGAGCCGATCTGCTTCTCCATATGCAGCGCGCGGGCCCCTTCAATGGTAGCCATTTCCAGCGCCCCCTTCGCGCCAAGCGCGCGCGGATCAACGCGATAGGTCTTTTGTAATTTCGCCGCGAGATCCATCTCTTCCATCATGTTCAGGTCGTTGTTGCTGCCTGCCGGCCCATCCGTGCCTAGGCCGACGCGCATGCCCGCGGCCCTTTGGTCCACGACCGGTGCCACACCGCTGGCCAACATCATGTTGCTCGACGGATTGTGCACGCAGCCGACCTGGCGCTCGGCGAGAATTTTCATGTCGGTGTAGTCAGTCCAGATGCAGTGAGCGGCAACAACGTCGGGACCGAGGAATTCGATCCGTTCGAGGTATTGCACGGGAGTTGCACCATTTTTCTCGATGCTGTCGGTGAACTCTTTGCGCATTTCAGATACGTGGATCAGCAGCGGCGCATGATATTTCCGCGCCATCGCTGCGGCCTCACGCAAAGTCTTTTCCGAACAAGTGTAGATGGAATGCGGAGCCACAGCGGCGTGAATCAGTGGATCGCCTTGCCACTTCTTCAGAAATTGTTCCGTGTACGCAGCCATTTCAGCCACGTTTTTGTTGTCAGGAACGGGAAAATCGATCCACGTCTCGCCAAGAACCCCGCGCAGTCCGGCGGCTTTGGTCTCATCGGCTTCCGCGTCCTCGAAATAGTACATGTCCGCAAACGTAGTGGTGCCGCTGCGAATCATTTCGGCCAGAGCCAGGCGCGAGCCCCAGCGCACGTAGTCTTCCGTAACATTGCGGGCCTCCGCGGGGAAAATAAATTTCCGCAGCCAGTCATCCAGCGTGACGTCGTCCTTCAGCCCGCGCATCAGCACCATCGGAATGTGCGTGTGCCCGTTGATGAGGCCGGGGATGACCAGCTTACCAGTCGCATCGATGGTTTGCTTGGCGGTGATGCCTTTTGGAAACGCGGCGGCGATGTCCGGGCCGATGGCGATGATTTCGTCACCCCGAATCGCAAGAAAGCCGTTCTCGAGCACGCGGCGGTTGCCGTCCATCGTGACGATGGTTGCGCCTTTGACGACAAGGTCTACGTTTACCGCCTGTTTAGCCGCATCCTGCGCGATCGCAGCGGAAGAAAGCAGCAAGCACGTTGCGAGGAATAGAAACTGGTTTCGAACCGCGCGCGATGGATTCATGAACCTGTCCTTGTCCGATCTGTAGCTCGGGCCTTCAGGCCCGAGGGTTTTCACTACCAATAGGCAATTTTGCCGGGGCTATGGAAATCCTCACCCCTGAAGGCGCGAGCTACAGATTAGAGGAGTCGAACGGTTTCGGAAAGAGCTGGCTCATGCGCATCACTTCGACTTTGCCTTTAAGGTTTGCAAGCACCACCGGAATGTCCCCGCAAAATTCCCAGATGATCTGCCGGCAAGCGCCGCAGGGAGGCGTAAGCGTATCGGTGTCGGTGACCACGGCAATCGAATCGAACCGCCGCTCGCCTTCGCTGACAGCCTTAAAGATCGCAACGCGCTCTGCGCAAAGTGTCAGTCCATAGGTGGCGTTCTCGACGTTGCAGCCGGTGAATATTTTTCCGGAAGGCGAGTGCAGCGCCGCGCCAACCTTGAAATTGGAAAATTTGGCGTGCGCATTTTCGCGGCCCTTCGTTGCGGCCGCGATAAGGATGTCGTGTTCGGACAAGGGAACCTCCAGAGAGGCTATGAGTTTAACAGTTCAAGAGGCTCAAACGTTCAGAGTGAAGAAGTAATCTGTGGAATCACGGCGCGCAGCAGGCCGATGAACTGCGATTTCACGCGCTCCGCGGTTTCGAGCACTTCGTTGTGGTTGAGCGGTTGGTCCAGAACGCCTGCCGCGGCGTTGGTCACACAGGAGATGCCCAGGGCGCGAATACCAGAGTGCCGTGCCGCGATAACTTCCGGAACGGTGGACATGCCCACAAGATCGGCGCCAATCGAGCGAAGGTAGCGGATCTCCGCGGGCGTTTCGTAGCTGGGGCCAGCCAGGGCGGCATAGACTCCTTCGCCAAGATCGATCCCCAGGTGGCGTCCCGCCGCAAGCGCGAATTCGCGGAATCTCTTGTCGTACGCGTTGGTCATGTCGGGAAAACGCGGGCCGAATTTATCGGCGTTAGGGCCGGAGAGCGGGTTCGCCTCTTGCAGATTGATATGGTCGCTGATGACGACCAGGCGGCCCTGCGTGAATTCTTTTTTTATTCCGCCGGCGGCGTTGGTCAGGATCACGGCTTTGATGCCGAGCCGTGAAAACACCCGGATGGGAAAAGCGACTTCCTGCGCCGAGTAGCCTTCATAGAGATGGACGCGGCCCTGCATGCCCGCAACCTCTATGCCATCCACTTTGCCGATCACCAGTTGCCCGGCGTGGCCAATGGCAGTCGACCGCGGGAAGTGCGGGATCTTCGCATAAGAGATGCGCGTGGCGCCTGCAAATTCATCGGCGAACGCGCCGAGGCCGGATCCAAGCACCAAAGCGATTTTCGGACGCAGCTTCGTTTTTTTCTGAACATAACGCGCAGCCGCTTCGGCCCGAGCGAATTCCGGATTTGGTTTTGCAGGTACCGAGCTTCTATGACGCATACAATACCTTCACCGTTCGACCCGTAGCGGCCACCTTCAGGTGGCCCCGCCTGCCTTTGTAGGGGAGGGGCTTGCCCCTCCCTCTTGGGTTCGCCTCACCTTTGTAGCTGCCGCCTCTTGCCCTGAGCGTAGTCGAAGGGTCCGAGGAGGGCGCCTTGTCCGCCCCAGAAACGCTCATGTAAGGATTCCAACAATGCAGGCGGACATCAGGTTAGCCATCGTGCCGGCAAGCATCGCGCGGATGCCGAATCGGGCAAGCTGGCCGCGCTGCTCTGGAGCAAGCGCTCCGATGCCGCCAATTTGAATCCCGATGGAGCTGAAGTTGGCAAAACCGCAAAGCGCAAAGGTGGCGATCGTGAATGATCGCGGGTCCAGCGTGCCTTTCAATTGCCCGAGTTTGGCGAAAGCGACGACTTCGTTGATCGACATGCGCGTCCCAAGCAGATAGCCGATTGTCGAGGCGTCTTTCCAAGGGATGCCAATCAGCCAGGCGATGGGAGAAAAAATCCAGCCGAAGAATTGCTCTAGGCTTTGCGGGAACCAGGGGAAATGGTGAGCGAAGAGCCAGTTGTGCGCGCCACCGACGAGATAGTCAACCAGCGCCAGCAAGGCGATGAAAGAAATCAGCATGGCGGCGACGTTGATGGCGAGCTGCAGGCCGTCGGATGTGCCGCGAGAAATGGCCCCCAGGAAGTTGGCTTCTTTTTCCATATCCGGCATCTGCACGCGCCCGGCGGTCAAAGGCTGCTCCGTTTCCGGCACCAGCATCTTGGCCATCAGCAGCGTGCCGGGAGCGGTCATGATGACGGCCGTGAGTAGGTGCTTGGCTTCGACGCCGGAGGCGATGTAGGCGGCCATGATTCCACCGGAGACGTGGGCCATGCCGCAGGTCATCACGCACATCAGTTCAGACTTGGTTAGCTTGCTAAGGAAGGGGCGAATGGTAAGCGGCGCCTCGGTCTGTCCCATGAAGATGCTGGCGGCGATGTCTAGCGATTCTGCGCCGCTGGCGCCCATGACGCGCGTCATCACCCAGGCGAAGGCCCGGATAAAGAGCTGCATCACACCGATGTGATAAAGAAACGCGAAAACCGCGGCGATGAAAATGATGGTAGGCAGAACCTGAAAAGCAAAGATGAAGCCGATCGAGGAGCCTCGCGCGCCGAGCGGGCCAAAGACGAATTCAGAGCCATTAAAGGCGAAGCTGAGGAGCTTGTTAACCGCGTCACCTGCGGCTTGAAAGATAAGGCGGCCCACCGCAAATTTCAGCACGAAGACGCCGAAGGCGAGTTGCAGGCCGAGGCCCCACAGGACTGTCTTGAGCTTGATCTCCTTGCGCGCGGTGGAGAAGAGGTACGCCAGCCCGACGAGAACGATCATGCCCAGCACGCCTGCGAATCTTCCCATGAGGACTCCTTTGGACGACGACCGCCTGGAAACTGCCGAGCGAACGATGCCGAATCAGGCGCCGCCGATGATCCGGCGAATCAATGGACGCGCTGCAGGCTTTTTATCACCAATTTGATAGCTTGCTTCAATCATTTTTTGCGCGGCTTGCAGCTGGGCATCGGCGTTGTAGGAGATAGTCACCAGTGTTTCGCCCGATTTGACCGGGTCGCCTATGCGTTTGTGGAATTCCAGGCCCACGGCGTGATCGACATTCTGCTCTTTTTTTTCGCGGCCGCCGCCGACCATTGCAAGGGCAATGCCCAGGTTGAGGCAATTGATGTCGGTCAGAAAACCGCTCGACGCGGATTTTACTTCGGCACGGCTGCGCGCGGCGGGCAGAAGTGAAACGTCATCGATCACGCGGGGGTTCCCGCCCTGCAGTCGGATGCAATCGCGGAATTTTTCCAGCGCTTTCCCGGAGGCGACCATTTCGGCGGCAAGGGCGCGGCCTTCGTCGAGCGTTTTCGTGCGCTCGCCCAGATAAAACATCCACGCGGAAAGTTCCAGGCTGAGGTCTCGGAGATCGGCGGCGCCATGGCCTTTCAGGATTTCGATGGACTCGACGACTTCGTTGGAGTGTCCTGCGAACTGTCCCAGCGGCTGGCCCATGTCGGTGATCAGCGCTACGCATTTCTTGCCCATCCGTTTGGCGGTGTCGACCATCACTTCGGCCAGGGCGATGGCGTCTTCTTCCTTGCTCATAAAAGCGCCGGAGCCGGTCTTCACGTCCAGAACCAGCGCATCGATCCCTTCGGCGAGCTTTTTGCTCATGATGGAGGCGCAGATCAGGCCGATGTTCTCAACCGTGGAAGTCGCATCGCGCAACGCGTAGATTTTCTTGTCCGCCGGAGCGATTTCGGCAGTCTGGCCAATCAACGCCATGCCGCACTCGCGCAGCACGCGCTTGAAATCGGTAAGAGCCAGAAAAGTGTTGAACCCGGGGATAGCCTCAAGCTTGTCGAGTGTTCCGCCTGTATGGCCGAGCCCGCGGCCGCTGATCATTGGGACGGCGAGGCCGCCCGCCGCAACGATAGGCGCAAGGATGAGAGAAGTCTTATCGCCAACCCCGCCGGTCGAATGCTTGTCCACTTTCTTGACGGGCAGATAGCTGTGATCGACCACTTCGCCGGAGTGCAGCATGGCCTCGGTAAGCGCGGCGAGTTCCGCGCGGGAAAGGCCGCGAATCCAGCTGGCCATCAGCCAGGCGGCCATCTGATAATCGGGAATTTCGTCACGGGTGTACGCGGAAATCAGGTAGTCGATTTCCTCTCGGGAGTGTTCCCCGGAATCCCGTTTTTTTCGGATCAGATCAACGGCGCGCATGCGATTGAAGGCGTTTGCGAGACTAACATCGGGGTGATGGTGCGTCAACGCAAGGCGCGGGAGAATGGAACCGCAGTATCCGATTATGACTGAAGTCTAGGTCTGCCCTAACTATCTAATTTGACTACTCGACTCGAATTAGCAGGGCTGCTAACTGGCATTTTCGGGATATGAAGCTGCGATATACTCCGGGGCATGAGCACCGCGTATCTGAATCGATTGTGCCTACTCGCCTTGTCCTCTGGAGCGCTCATAGTAGCAACAGGAATTGCTCAGAATTTATCTACCAAGGAAGCTCCCCAAGCCGTGAGGGATGAGCACGGAGAGTCCCCTCTGTGTGATCCTGATTTGATCGATGGGTCCTTCACCTTTGCGAACTTGCCTACCGGAGAACAAATAGTCTCGTTGCATTTCCAAAACAAAGGCAAGGCAGCATGCCGTCTTCGAGGAGAGGCGAGTCCATCCTTCGCAGTCGACGGACATAGCATGAATGTCGCGCGCTGCTGGCTGTGCGACGGAAAGGGCATCCCATCACCCGTGGCGGAGAAGCAGCCTGGAAACCAGATTTTACTCGCGCCGGGCGAACGAGGCGCGCTAGACCTGCAGTGGGCGTCGACCGGGGATTCCTGCCAATGGGCCGATTGGGTCGTTTTCTCTGTCGGTTGGGCGAGACCGACCGGCTACCTCTTTATCCCGTCTGAATGGCCTCTGCACATCTGTTCCCAGGTGAAGAGCGCCGGCTATCGAGATGAGGGGAATCCACAATCTACCGGAGAAGTTAGGGATGGAGTGTTGCGCGTATCTGTCACGCCGGGGGTTGTCTATAGCGATGAGAAGGCGGCGTTACATGTGGAAGTGACTCGGCCGATAAACGTTGCGGTACACCCGACAAGTTGCGCGAGCCTTTACAGTGTCCGGCAAGGAGCCTTAATCGGGACGCGGCTCGAACCATTATTTACAGCGGGTTCTATTTTGCTGCCGTCGTACACGCCAGAACAACTCAAAGAGGACACAGAGCGGGCATGGCCCCCCTGGAGAAAAGACCGTCAGCGAAGATGCCAGATAGCAGGCGGGCAGGTTGGGGTAGACGCAGACATCAGCGCGGCCGATCTGGCAAATGTTACGCATATCGAGTGGAGAACGGCCGCCACACCCGGCGTGGATCCCGTCTTTCTGACGGTTGCAACACACTTTAACGTGCTCGATGTCGACACGCTCGCGCCAAACTGGGGCGATCCTGTCGAAGGAATTCGCGCAGGTCTCTCCGTAGACCGCGCAAGCTTTAATATGGGTGATCGGATTCCATTGCATCTTCGCTGGGAGAACGTGGATGCGTCGATGCCGCTTGCTCAGGGAGAGTGTAAGGAACCGCCGACCTTGGAGATTCAGGATTCGCGACATAACGTCTTGCAGACGATTCCTATTGAGCCGATGTGCATGGGCCACGGTTGGGGACCATCCCCGCTTGAGAAGGGCAAAACGCAACGATACTTCATCGAGCTCTCAACCACACACACTAGGGCTTCCCGCTTAACTAGCGACGTTGTGGGGGATCTACCTGCCCCCGGAGTGTATTACCTTGTATGCGTTTGGTCGCCGCGTGTTCTTGACACACGTAAACCGGAGACCGGCAAACTCATGCTCCCCCATAGTTCAGGCCTTTTTGGCAAGGTTTACGCTACCACCCGGTCGCTGCGAGTGCGCATCGAGGTCGAGCCGATCAGCAGTCTGTAGCTGCTCATGGCACCGGGGCGTCGGTGCTCTGAAGCGGGAAACGGCGTGGGGTCAGCCGTGCCGTCCGACCACTCGGGTACCGAATCAGGATTATGGTCAGCCGTCCTTCGGGGACGTGCCCCGCCGAAATCGGAGAGCCCTGCGCATTTGCACCCCAGGTTGCAGCGTCCGTTGGGGAGACGAAAAATATCAGGTCGGGATGCCAGTGGCCGTCGTCTTTATTTAAGTATCTCTACTTGGACACCATATTTGACATTGCGCCGGGTTTCAGAGCGGCAATTTTTTCTTATCGAAAATGACTTTGAGACTGAGGCCGAAGATCATCTGCCCTTCCTGATCCGGCGTGAATGTGAAGGTAACCCGGAAGAGTCGCTGATGAGAGGGACTTAACTTTTGTCGTACGAGCAGCATGCGGCAGAAGGAATATCTCGGCTGGCAGGTTGCGGCCGCGTTGCGGCGTGATATATTGCCGCGTTCGACTTACTGTGAGGGAAGCGGATGAGCAAGGTACCCAGGATTGCCGTGGTGGGCAGCGCAAATGTGGATTTGACGACGTTCAGCGACAGGTTCCCCCGGCCGGGCGAAACGATTTTTGGGCAGAAATTCGATCTGGGATTCGGCGGCAAGGGCGCAAATCAAGCCGTGGCGGCGCGTCTCTGCGGGGCCGACGTGGTGATGGTGGCCAAGCTGGGAAACGATTTGTTTGGCGAGGCGACGGTAAAGAATTTCAAGTCGCTGGGAATCGATACGACGCATGTGCGTATTGTGGATGGCGTGTCCAGCGGGGTCGCGCCGATATTCGTTGAGCCGAACGGCCAAAACCGAATCATCGTGGTCAAGGGCGCGAACGATACGTTAGAGCCCGCCGATGTGGACGCGGCGACCGACGCTCTGCGCAGCGTGGACACGATTGTGCTCCAGTTTGAGATCCCCATGGAGACGATTGCGTACACTGTGCAGTTTGCGAGGAAGAACAATATCCGGTGCATCGTGAATCCCGCGCCAGCCCAGCCTGTGGACGCGAAGCAACTGGGCGCGGCGGATTATTTCATTCCGAACGAGACAGAAGCGGAAGTGATCACAGGAATCGCGGTGCATTCGATTGAAGAAGCGAAGAAGTGCGCCGCAGCCCTGCTGCAACAGGGGTTTCGCAAGGTGATTCTGACTCTGGGCAGCCGGGGCGCGCTGTTGGCTTCGCCGGAGGGCAGCGAACTGATCGCTCCGTTCACGGTGACGCCCGTGGATACGACCGGCGCCGGCGACGCCTTCATCGGCAGTTTCGCCGTGTTTCTCGGCGCGGGTTTGCCGGAGAAAGAAGCCGTGACACGGGCGAATCTGTATGCCGGGATGTCGACGACAAAGGTGGGCACGCAGAAGTCGTTTCCCACAGGCGCAGAGTTTACAGCGGAGTGGGCCAAGCGCGGCGGAAAAGCACAGGGGTTGTAGGGGCGGGGCTTGCCCCGCCCTCTTGCCTTTGTAGCGGCCGCCATCCGTGGCGGGCGCTTTTTCCCTCTCCCCGCAAAGGCAAGGGAGTCTCGCCCAAGCCGGCGCCGCAACCCGATGAGGTGAGGAGTTCTCGCGGGAAGAAGAAGTTCAAGGAGCGTAAATGTTTGTTTTGAACAGTTATGTGTGGGCAGTGGCTTTTTGCGTGATTACGATGTTCTGTTGGGGATCGTGGGCCAACACGCAGAAACTGGCGAAAAAAGGCTGGCGCTTTGAACTTTTCTATTGGGATTACACCATCGGCGTCTTGTTGCTGACGCTTGCCCTCGGGCTGACGCTCGGAAGCAACGGTAGCGGTGGTCGAGCATTCGTCGCGGATCTGCAGCAAGCTTCCCACGCCAGCATTCAATCGGCGTTGATTGGTGGAGCGATATTTAACTTGGCCAACATCCTGCTGGTCGCCGCGATTGATATCGCCGGAATGTCGGTGGCGTTTCCCGTCGGTATCGGGCTGGCGCTGGTGCTGGGCGTGTTCGTAAATTATCTGGAGCATCCCGAGGGCAACGCGATGCTGCTGTTCGGCGGCGTCCTCCTGGTGGTCCTGGCGATCATCCTCGATGCCGTGGCGTACCGGAAACTTCCCGGCGGATCGGCAGGCGTCAGCACAAAGGGCCTTGTCCTTTCGCTGGCGTGCGGCGTGACCATGGGATTCTTTTACCGCTTCGTCGCTGCGGCAATGTATCCGGACTTTGCGGTGCCGCAGCCGGGGAAACTGGGGCCATATGCGGCGGTTTTTGTTTTTGCGATCGGCGTCTTCCTCAGCAATTTTATTTTGGGCACGTTCATCATGAAGAAGCCTTTTGTGGGCGCGCCGGTCTCGTTCGCAGATTATTTCAAAGGCGGAATGGGGACGCACCTCACGGGAATCCTGGGCGGAATCATTTGGGGTGTCGGGATGTCTTTCAACATTATCGCCGCGGGCCGCGCGGGTTTTGCTATCTCGTACGGCCTCGGCCAGGGCGCGACAATGGTAGCGGCGTTCTGGGGCGTCTTTATCTGGAAAGAATTCCGCGACGCACCGAAAGGCACCAACAACTATATCGCCGCGATGTTTGCCTGCTTTTTGATCGGCTTGGCGCTGATTATCGTGGCGAAATCCTAAAAAGCAGGGAAGCAAAGGACGAAGAGAAGACAGCGGCATTGGGAGTTGCGTGATGGTTCGAATCAGACGAGTTGGTTTTGCACTTTTGTTGACGGCTGCGTTTGCCGCGGCGGCTTTCGCCGGACCGCGCAAGGTCATCATCGATACAGACCCGGGGACGGACGACGCCATGGCCATTATG
>DATHOY010000137.1:0-11206 GCA_035484435.1 Vulcanimicrobiaceae bacterium
AATCGGGCCTACTTCGGAAATTGTTTTCGCCGCTTCGCCGATGGTGGCCCGGAACGATTCATCGGTCATCGGGGTCCGTGCAAAACCGATAATGGAGTAGCGTTCCCCGAGGGAATTGTGTTGCGCCAGGTCATACATCGCAGGGATCACTTTGCGCTTGGCCAAGTCGCCCGAAGCGCCAAACAGGATCACGGTACAAGGGTCTGCGGTTGTTCCATAGATTGAACTCGAGCGCTTTTCTTCAGCCATGCACTTCCTCCGTGATATTCGGCCCCGCCATGCTCATTTGCATGGCTTTTCGACTATACCTCAATCCCAAGAGCTTTCAGTTCCGAGCGAGTCTGCGCCGCATTCTTATGGTGGATCACGTGCATCCCCAATCGCCGCGGGTTCTCCAGATTCAACGAGCGGTCGTCAATGAACACGCATTCCTCCGCCGGGCGTTGGGAAACTTCGAGCGCGATCCGGAAGATCTGCTCCTCCGGCTTTCGCGCATGCAGGTAGCAGGAGCTGAAAAAAACCTGAAACTCCTTGCGCAGGCCGAACGCCTCGATTCGGTAATTGTTCAGTTCCAGCGGCTCATTATTAATGGATGCGACGAAATATTTTTGGATACTGGATACATCGCGAAGCAACTGGCGCGTCTCGGGATACTCCTTCGACTGGGCAAACATGAACGCCGTATACTCCTCGCGCGTAAACGCCCGCGCGCGGTAAAACAGCGTTCGGTCCAGATACTGGTCCAGAGTGATCTGTCCCATATCGAACGCGGGAAACGACAAATCGTGCCGCTCCCGGAACTCTTCCAAGTCCAATTGAAAAGTCTTGGCGGCTTCCATCCGGGAATTGTGGTCCCAGCCGTTGGTCAGAACAACCCCGCCGATGTCCCAAAACACTGTCGTGATGTTCGCCAAGGAATCACCTCCGGGAAAGCCCTTGAGAGATATCAGAAGAAGGACTTAGATGAAAGCCAAAAGAGAAAGGTTCAAAGGTTAGAGCACCATAAGGCACGACTCATCTGGCTCTTGCGAGTGGGGCTCGCCGCAGTAAGGGGGTTCTCTCGAACTTGCAACAACTTACGGGCTGACGGACAATAGCTTCTTCAGGAGGAACCCGAATGGCAGACGATTCTTGCGGACCAACGCCCGCTCCGAGTGAGCCGGTTAAGCCCGGCACGCGCATGGTGCATTGCGTGAAGTTCGGGAAAGACATGCCGGGGCTGGATCGCGTGCCCTGGCGGGGCGAGATCGGCAAACGCGTCTATGAAAACGTCTCCAAAGAAGCCTGGAAGCTGTGGGTTGAGTATTCCAAGATGCTGATGAATGAATATCGGCTGAACCCTATCGACCCGAATTCCCAGAAAATCATGGAAGAGCAGATGGAGCAGTTTTTCTTCGGCGACGGCGCAAAGCTCCCCGAAGGTTACGTTCCCCCAAAAGCGAAAGGCTGAAGCTAGACCTTTCCCGTTACCGGATGTTCTACTGGCAGCCGCGGTGTAAGCTTGAAATTCAATTTTGCATGGCCTTCCCGAAGCGTGTTCTCCACGGTGGCAGGCGTTTCGCCTCTTGCGAACAGGAATCCCAGGTAACTCGAGCCCTCCGGCCACGCCGCGATGTAATCGCGCCAACGTGCGGTAATCTCCAGTTCCGTCACGCCGGGCACACGGCGAGCCTCTTCCGCCCCCTCCACCTTTTCCAGAATCCCGCTCTTAGGAACGGGAATCATCAGAACTCCGGAGGCTGCCGTTTCCCTCGGCGCATACGAGCCAGGCAGATTCAATGCATGCCGTAGCAGTAACTCCTCCAGTCCGATTGGCTCAGACTCAGTTTCCAGCTGAAACCGCAACGCACGCGCGCACAATCCGCCTATCGGCCGCGCAGCAACTTCAATGGGCCAGACACCTCGTTCGTTCAGACGAAATTCCCCGTGTACTGGCCCGTGCGTCAGCCCGAGGGCCCGCGTCGCATCCGTGAAACTCTTTTTGACAAGTTCCTGTTCCGCGGCCGACAGGCGCGAGGGTGTGACGTAAATTGTTTCCTCAAAATACGGCCCTTCCAGCGGATCTGGCTTGTCGAAAATTGCCAGCACGCGCAAATCTCCGTCCTTCAGTAACCCTTCGACCGCCACTTCCCTGCCGGGCAGGTACTCCTCCACGATCATCCGGTCGAGATTTAGCTCTCGCGTCGCTTGGACTTCCGCCGACTCCAGCAATCGCTTCAATCGGCCCGCTCCTGCAACGAATTCTTCGCGATTATTTACCCGCACAACGCCCTGGCTTGCGGAAAGTGAGATCGGCTTCAACACGCACGGGTAAGCGATTCCCATCAGCGCAGGCTCGGGAATAGCCTGCAGCGGCACGCTTCGAAACCACGGTGTCAGCAAACCCGCATCGCGAAAAACTTCCCGCAAGCGCATCTTGCTTCGGCAAGCCTCCACGCTCGCCGGATGATTGTGCGGAATTCCCAGTCCTCGTGCTGCGTATGCGGCCGCAAGCGTGGGCCGGTCGCCCAACGCAAGCACGCCTTCCACGCTTTGTCCGGCCTGTGCCTGCATCACCGCGTACGCCGCCTCTTCCGGCGCCTCAAACCGCACCGGCACAGCGCGGTCGTTCCACGGATCGTCCAACTGGTGGCACCTGTCAGTTATGAACACAAGTTCGACGCCTAGCTTTTTAGCCGCTGCGTCAAACGCGCGAGTCTGGTAGCCGAGCTTTGCGGTGAAGAGAAGAATTCTTGGACGAACCATGGGGGAATTCATTCAGAAACTTTCATAGAAAGGATTCTGCCTGCCTGACCGCTTCCCTGGCTCTGGCGATGGGGACCAACTGGTCCCCGGTGGGCTCCGCTCAACAGTACCAAGGCTCGTTCAAGTACGGCACGGGTGCCACAGCAACTGGCACCCCCAGGTCCTTCTCTTCGATGTGACGCTCCGCCGCGCGATTCGCGGTTCGCCAGATTTTTTCGAAGATCGCGGCGCGCCCTTGCTTCAATTTTTCCGCGGACGAGACGATATCCTGCAGCTCTTCGCACATGCGATCGATTCCGGGAACACTGTGCTTCCACGGATAGATGAGCGACTTGGCGTCGAACGGCCCTATCCGTTCGCGAATTTCATCCATCTCCAACAATCGCGAACCTGCGGTGACCAGCAGCCTAATCGCCAGTTGAATCGGCGCCACCGCTCCAATCAATTTTAAACGGCGCAACTGTTCCAGTAGATCCAGATAGTTTGCATAGGTGGTCCATGGGGTGAACGGCACAAACGTCGGCTGCAGCGCGAGTCCTGCGCGCTGGCACTCCTCCACCACTCCAAAAAAATCTTCCCGGCTATGACCCTTTTGCAGTTTCTCCAGAATCGCATTGTCGAGCGATTCAACCGCCGAAACAATGAACAGGCAACCCGTCTCCCGCAGCGTCTTCAGCAATTCCGTATTTTCGCGGAGGTGCTCCACTTTGATGGTTACGTCATACGTTAATTCGGGGAATTCGCGGTGCAGTGCTTCCACCAGCGGCACGGCATGGCCGACTCCATTGAAAAAGTCCGGGTCACCGAAGGTTATATGTTGCGCGCCAGCCTTCACCTGTTGGCGTATATCCGACAGCACGACTTCCCGATCAACGATCCTGAAGACTCCGTTGTATACCGGAACAATCGGACAGTGCCGGCACATGTGCTTGCACCCGCGCGAAGCCTCTGTATACCCGACCAGCCGATGTTCTCCCTCTGGCATTACCAGATGCGCATAATTTTTGAGCGCGGGCAGGTCCGAACGATCCGGCGTGACAAAGCGAAGGCGTGCCAGGGAAATATTCGAATCCAGCGGGTGGATTTGTGGATACGCTGAAAGCCCGGAAAGATGTTCCGCCAGATCCACCAATGCTTGCTCGAATTCACCACCGAGCAGGCTCTCGACTCCATGTGCGCGAAGAGTTTCCGCCGCCAGCGGCGCGTACAAACCATAGGCGCACAGATGGGCGTGGGGATTGCTTCGGCGAATCGGGTCCAGCAATTCCAGCGTGAGCCGCGTCGCGGTGTGCATCGGCACATAGAACGCGATGAGTCCCGCTTCCCGTACCGCCTGTTCGCTGAGCGGCTGCCGCGATAAATCCAGGCACGTCACCGCGTGCCCGCGCTTCCGGAGCCACGCCGCCGGCGAAGCCAGCCCGAACGGCTGCCTTCCCAATTCATACGTCGAGATCAGTAAAATCTTCACAACGCCTCATTATAGCCTCTCCGCGCCGAGTCGCGATTTCGGTTATGATAGAAGGCTCAAGACCTCTGGAAAGGACCTCCGGCATGACCATCTCCGCTGCCAATTCCTTCGGTACACGGGACAAACTGAGTGTTGGCGCGCAATCCTTCGAAATTCACCGCCTCGAAACTCTAGAGACGAAGGGAATCAGCCACCTCTCGAAACTGCCCTTCTCCCTGCGCATCCTCCTCGAAAATCTGCTCCGCTGTGAAGACGGACGCTTTGTCCGCAAAGACGACATTGCCGCGCTGGCCAAGTGGACGCCCAACGGCCCGCAAAAAGAAATTGCCTTCATGCCTGCGCGCGTTCTTCTTCAGGATTTCACCGGCGTTCCCGCGGTTGTGGACCTGGCCGCCATGCGCGAAGCCGTGCAGAAAATGGGCGGCAATCCGAAGCGGATCAACCCTCTTTTCCCGGCGGAACTTGTTATCGACCATTCCGTCCAGGTGGATAACTTCGGCAGCGCCAACGCCTTCGGCTTGAACGCGGAACTTGAATTTCAGCGCAATGTCGAGCGCTACGCTTTTCTTCGTTGGGGAGCGAAGGCTTTTCGCAATTTCAAGGTGGTCCCGCCGGACACCGGCATCTGCCACCAGGTCAACATCGAATATCTGGCGCGCGTCGTTTGCGCGATGCCCAACGGCAATCGCGTTGAAGCCTATCCGGATTCGCTTGTCGGCACGGATTCGCACACCACGATGGTTAACTCTCTCGGCGTTTTCGGCTGGGGCGTTGGCGGCATTGAAGCAGAAGCGGCGATGCTCGGCCAACCGCTATCGATGCTCGTGCCCGAAGTCGTTGGCTTCAAACTGCACGGCCGGTTGCCCGAAGGCACCACCGCGACGGATCTGGTGTTGACCGTCACGGAAATGCTGCGCAAGAAAGGCGTCGTCGGGAAATTCGTGGAATTCTACGGCTCCGGGCTTTCCACGCTGAGCGTGCCCGATCGCGCCACCATCGCCAACATGGCTCCCGAGTATGGGGCCACGATGGGCTACTTCCCGGTGGACAACGAAACCCTCGCTTATCTGCACTTCACTGCTCGTTCGCACGAACAGATCGCTCTCGTCGAAGCGTATTGCAAGGAGCAGATGCTGTTCCGCACGGACTCCACGCCCGAACCGTCGTTCAGCGACAAGCTGGAACTCGATCTCTCTAGTGTCGAGCCGACCGTCGCTGGACCGAAGCGCCCGCAAGATCGCGTCGCGCTCAAGAATGCCAAAGCGTCGTTCGTCAAAGTCGTGGAAGGCGCCTCCGCAAAACAGGTGCATGTAAAAAATAACGGCGATACGTTCGACATCTCAAGCGGCGCCGTCGTGATCGCCGCCATTACCAGCTGCACGAACACTTCGAATCCGTCCCTGATGCTCGGCGCAGGTCTTCTGGCAAAGAAAGCAGTCGAGCGCGGCCTCGACATCAAGCCCTGGGTAAAGACGAGCCTCGCCCCCGGCTCCAAGGTTGTCACCGACTACCTGTTGGCCGCGGGCCTCACGCAGTATCTCGATAAACTGAAATTCAATCTCGTCGGCTACGGGTGCACAACTTGCATCGGGAACAGCGGTCCGCTGCCGGATTCCATCGGCGCGGCAATTAAGGAAAATAATCTCTTGGCTGTCGCGGTCTTGAGCGGTAATCGCAATTTCGAAGGCCGCATCCATCCCCTGGTGCGGGCAAATTATCTCGCCTCGCCGCCACTCGTCGTTGCCTACGCGCTCGCAGGACGCATGGATCTAGACCTGACGACGGAGCCGCTCGGCACCGACAAGGCGGGAAAACCCGTTTATTTGCGCGAAATCTGGCCCACGCCGCAGGAAGTGGAAGCCACAGTTCGCTCTGCCGTTTCCACGGAGCAATACCGTAAGGAGTACGCCGAAGTCTTCGAAGGCGACGCCCGCTGGAAAGCGATGCCCGTTCCCGAGGGCGATCTCTACCAGTGGGAACAGAATTCAACTTATATAAAGTTGCCGCCGTATTTCGAAAACATGCCCAAAGCGCCCGGGCCTCTTGCCGACATCCATGGTGCCCGCGTTCTGGCCGTTCTCGGCGACAGCGTTACCACCGACCACATTTCTCCCGCAGGCTCGATCGCCGTCGATTCTCCGGCCGGGAAATATCTTGTCGCCAAGGGCGTGAAGCCGCACGAGTTCAATTCCTATGGCGCGCGGCGCGGCAATCACGAGGTGATGATGCGCGGCACCTTCGCCAACATACGTCTGCGCAATCAACTCGCTCCGGGCACCGAAGGCAGTTGGACGTTGCACCTGCCCGACGGCGAAAAAATGTTTATCTATGATGCAGCCGTGAAATACCGTGAGGATGGCGTGCCACTCTTCGTCATCGCCGGGAAAGAATACGGCTCCGGCTCCTCGCGCGATTGGGCTGCCAAAGGTACGCGCCTCCTCGGAGTCCGCGCGGTACTGGCCGAAAGTTACGAGCGGATTCATCGCAGCAATCTGGTCGGCATGGGCGTGCTGCCGCTGGAATTCAAACCGGGAGAAAATCGCGAATCACTCGGCCTGACCGGCCACGAAGTTTTCGACGTTGAGGGTGTCGCTTCGCTTACGCCGCGAAAACAAGTCACGGTCAAAGCCAAGTCTCCCGACGGTACCGTCAAAACAATTACCGCGCTAGTTCGCGTGGATACGCCCGAAGAAGTCTCCTACTACCAGCACGGCGGCATCCTGCAATACGTCCTCCGCCAAATGCTTTAACTCAATTGCTGCGATTCCCACGCTTGTGTTGAGTCGCTGCCGGGCCGTTCTCTTCCGAAGAATTCGGATTGCTGCCATGCGTGAGAACGGTGCCAGTGGAAAGCATCTTGATGGGATCGGACGCCGTCACCTTACCCTGGGACTGGTAACGCGAACAGTAGGCTCGGATAAAGAAAGTTCGGCTTCCCACCTGCAAATTCGCGTCAGGATGAGGACCAAAGAGACCGCAAACGTCGTAGTTCTGCTGGATCCACTGCATCAACTGACGATCGTAGTCGGTGCCAAACGAGGTTTCAAAGAATTCAGAGGTTGGACGATTGGCGATAAGAATCAGCGCGGTATGGGAATCGCGGAGGCGTTCGATAGCGTGTTCTTCACCGGCGGCGTCCAGGAATCCAGGAGTGACGATCTCGTCGTGCAAAGGATTGCGGCGGCCGGAAAGAAAGTTGAGCGACGTACCTTCTGGCATGACGGAAATGAAATCATCTGGCGCGGTTCTCAATGTGATGAAATTCAGGGCTTGTTCAAAGCCGACGCCCAGGTCGGGAGTCGTAAACCAAGTGCCGCGCGGGGTCACGAGAGGATAGGAGAGTTTTCGGCGATAGCGGATGGAGAGGGTGACGGCGGTCGCGATCACACTTGCAAATAGGACCACGGAAACGAGCCGAGCGGCCCGCCGGCGCGTTTCGGGATCAGGTAGAAACGACGGAAAGAGAACGATCCAGACGTAGAAAAAAAGAACGACCGAGGCGGGCAAGAGAAAAGAGCTCAACGCCCCACCCGTGGAAACACGCAGAATGATCCTTGCCAAGCTGGCAAGCGCGAAACAGGCTAGAAGGAGCACCGTGGCGGCATGAACGCGTGCTGATGAAGCTCCCTGGCGTGCGGAAGCGGCGAACGCGACGAACGCAGAGAACGCCAGGACAACCAAGATGAACGGCATAGCCATGAATGGGCCTAGATCAGAAAGGCCAAATCCGGTGAGCAAGATTCCGGCAATAGAGAGGACGAGCATCCCGAGAATACGAGAGGTACTGCGATTGGGGCGCGGAGTCTGCTTGGGAGATGTTGTCGATCTTTGCGCAAGGAGCAGGCTAAGAGAAGCGAAGAGGCCGCCGAGAGCAATCAGGCGACCTAAAGAAAGAAGCATCAGAGCGAGCGAGTAGAACGGCCTTCCGAAACCAAAGCGCAGACTATTGAAATAAAGAAGCTGCCATGGCACATGCCCGAAGAAGACATGGTTTTCGACCGTGAGGGTTCGCCATCCGACGCGCGATGCGAACGCAGCGAAAACGAAAGCGGGCACAATGGTCGCAGAGGCCAAGAAAACCGCGGCCCGCACCGCCATGGTTCGGGGGCGTGGATATCCCGCGAGAAAAACCGCAACTAGACCGGTGGCCAACGCGGCTCCACCCATTTCGGTTTTGGCGAGAATCGCGAGCGATGCGAACGCGCCTGCGGCCAATAGCCATCGAAAGCTCTCTTTTCTTAGAAATAGAATGAGGCAAATAGCTGTCGCCAGAAGACAGATGGCGCCGTCGAGGCCCGGGAAGGCATAGGCCAACATGTAATTTCCTTGGGACTTGAGCGCACACACCCAGGTAACAGCGAAACACGCGAGCATTGCGGGGAAGCGATGTATTAATTGACGTGCAAGCCAGTAGATCAGCGTGAGAAGGACAATCGTCGACACGATCCCACGACCCCATACGACCCAAAGGGATGGATGAAAGAAGCGGTAAAGAAGTGCGTTTAGGTATGGAGATAGGGGTCCATATAGATAGCCGACATCGGAATAGAGCATTTCTCCATGGGCGAGACGAAGCGGAACGTTGAGTTCGCGTCCACTGTCGACCAAGGGATTGCCCCAGCGCTGCCAAGAGGCGGCGAGCCCGGCTGCGAAAGAAAGGAAAACCGCTAGAAGATAACTGCGGTCTCGCCGATCGATGGGTTCCGCGATTGGGGTCGAGAGACTGCAGAGAATATCGCACCACACGCGAGCGGCATGTGCCGGCGCTCCAGGGTGGGGGCATTCCGGAGTGGTCTTGTGATATTCCGGCTGCGACTCGTCGCCACTTGCGTCGATGTGCTCTACGATGCGATGCTCCTTCTTGAGCGCAGGAAATTGGCTTTTGATACGCCAAGTAACACCGAGCCAACCAGGACGGACAGCAAGCTGGCGACTTGCGCATTGGAAAGCCCCAGAATCCACGGCGGGTTGATTCGGATAATCTCCACAAGAAAGCGCGCTATTCCAGTCAGGATCAGGTAGTAGCAGAAAATTTGGCCGGCGCGTCTGGGGGCTTTCAAATACCTAGCTCCCAATCTCCATAGCAGCCATCCGATCAGGCATGACACGATGAGTTCGTAGAGCGGCGTGGGATGGACGGCGCAGTTCCCTGGCAATCCGTATTTATTGCAGACTCCACTATGATCCGCGGGGCTCCAAATACCAGTTGTAGGCACGAGTCCTTTCGGAAAGCTCATGCCCCAAGGGAGCGAAGTCGGAATACCATAATCGCCATCACCGGAGAGTAAGCAGCCAATGCGCCCGATTCCGTAGCCAAAGGCCGCCGCCGGCGAACAGGCATCCAGAAATTCCCACATCGGCAACTTCGCCCGCCAGCCCATCACCAACAAGGCCCCGAACCCGGCCAGAAATCCGCCAAACCACGCAACTCCATAGCGGCTCAACAATAGAGGTATAGGATTCGCAAAGAATTCCGCCGGCGTCTCCAGCAGGTGGTAAAGCTTGGCGCCTACTATTCCAAGCAGACCTGCGATCACGATCATCGTAAACGCGTCGGCGTTCATTCCGCGCCGGTTAAAGTCCGCCTGCACCACGTATGCTGCCGTGATCATGGCCAGCGCGACCATCATGCCAAATGTGGGAAGTTCTAAAGGACCAATGTGAAGGAAAGGAATCATTCGGATTGCGCCGCAAGGGCGACTTCAAAAGTATACACGACGCGCTTCAGGCGACCGCTTTGGCTCGCCGATGCAGTAGGAGGCCGATCGCGAGCCAAACTCCCAGGGCAATCCATTCCGGCCCGGTGAAATGTCCCGGAACCGCCGGCACCAACTTCATCAGGATCAGCAGGACGGACACGGTCATCCCCAACAATGCGATTGCTCGCAATCCGGTGCGAGATTCGACCATAAAAAACGAGATGCACGCTGCAAACCAGCCCAGTGCCGCGGCCATCGAGCCCACTTCCGTCACAGGCACAAGCAGTGAATCCCCGAGCAGCAACCCAATCAGCGTGCCCCCGGCCACCGCGAAGATCGCGACGGTCGGTGTGAGATTGACCGCATGAATCCTGGCGAACGCCGGCGCGATGGTTCCCCGGCGGCCGTAGGCAAAGAGCAACCGTGACGCCGCGACAAAGTTCCCGTTGAACACCTGGAACAGCGCCACCAGCGAAATCCCCAAAATCAGCCGCACCAGCCACGCCGAATGCGTTCCCTGTTCAAAGGCGATCGCGGTGGCGAATCGCCTGTCCAGCAAACCCTGCCACGGGGCGATGTAGGAAACCGCGCCGACCGCCAGAACGTAAAAACCCGCGCCCACCAGCAGCGCCATCGCGATGGCCTTGAAAAAATTCCCCGGCGGAAAACCCGGGTGCGCTTCTTCCGCCACCTTGGGCACCGACTCAAATCCGGTTACGAAGTACGGCACAATCTGCAGCGTCAATAAAATGGATACCAGTGGCGTGTGGCTGAACACCGGTTTGAAATTCGCCGGATTGCCGCCGTGCGCGCCAATCAGAACGAGCAGCACAAATACAGCCAGCACCGAGGACGTCGCCCAATTCTGAAACAGCGCGCTGGCCCGAATCCCGCGATAGTTAAGCCAGGAAAGAAAGGCCGTCAGCCCAATCCCCACCAGCAATCGCGGCAGAAACACCGGTTGGCCCGCCACGCGATAAAGCTCCATCGTATCGAGCCGCGGAAAAATGTACGCTGCGAGCTTTCCAAGCGCCACCGCTTCCCACGGGCACACGATGAAATAC
This sequence comes from Vulcanimicrobiaceae bacterium, assembly GCA_035484435.1. Taxonomy (GTDB): domain Bacteria; phylum Acidobacteriota; class Terriglobia; order Acidiferrales; family UBA7541; genus Acidiferrum. The sequence goes on from DATHOY010000137.1 coordinate 10,977, forward strand.
GCCAACAGCATCATCCAGCCTGTCAGATAGCTGACGAACGGTGGAAACACCTGCGCAGTATACGCCGCCTCTCCCGCCGCATCGGGCAGACGCCGCACCCACTGGCCATAGACGTAGCCGATGGGCAGCAGCAAAATTCCGCCCAGCAGGAAACCGATCATCGCGCCCAGCGGTCCGCCGCGGCCGAGCCAGTCGTCCATCAAAATGACCCAGCCCGTGCCGATCATCGT
>DATHOY010000138.1:0-10048 GCA_035484435.1 Vulcanimicrobiaceae bacterium
GACCCGGCTTATTCCGTAAAAGCGGGAGCTTCCCTCCCGCACTCAAAAGTTGGGGGCGTCGTGGAATTTTTTTACGGCGCTGCGGTCAGTGCTCGCGGCGAGGATATGCGCCGCGCCCGACTTCCAGCTTGGGTGGCGGAGGCCCGGAGCGATTTCGACCAGCGGGATCAGTACGAATTTTCGCTCGAGCATGCGTGGATGTGGAACCTGGAGTTCGGGCGTGTCGATTGTTTCGTTGCCATAGAGCAAAATATCCAAGTCAATCTTGCGAGGCCCTTTCGCGAAGGCTTTCTTGCTGCCCATTCGGGATTCGATGAGGCGGAGCGCACTCAGCAAATCCAGGGCGTCGAGTTCGGTTTGCGCTTCGAGAACAGCGTTCAGAAACCATTCCTGGTCGAGATAGTCCACCGGTTCGGTTTCATAAATGCTGGAGACGCGCCGGATGTGGACGCCGGATTCGGGGAGCAAGCGAAGGGCTTGGAGGAGATTGGCTTCGCGTTCGCCTACGTTAGTGCCGAGCGCGATGTACACGGTAATCATCGAACGATTTCCTGGATGCGTCCTGAGTGCCAGAGGCGGAATTATTTTATGCCGGCGCGGCGGCGAAGAATGCCAAGCATGGCCTGGGCCTCGGGAAGCTTTAAGAGTGTAGATACACCAAAAAAGAGGATTCCGTAAACCGATAAGACGATGGCGGCGAGGACGATCGGCCCGCGATGGCCAATTTCCATAAGGACGCCTCGCGCGACGGCGGCAGCAATCAGGGCCGCTACCCACACTTGCGCGAGAAATGAGGACGGTACGCCCACTTGGCCGATGCGGCGCCGAATGCCGCGCTGCAACAGAGTGAACTCGACCCAGGAAGCGATGCCAGCCGAGATTGTGAGGCCGGCGACACCCCAGCGCGGCTCGATACCCAGAAGCCGCGGCAACGGCAATGCCGCCAGATAGCCGAGCAGCGTGGTGAGCAGGACCCTCACGATGGCAAACCGCAACGGCGTGCGCGTGTCGCGCAATGCGTAATAGCCGGAGGAATAAAGCCGTCCGAGCGTAGAGGCGAGTAGACCCACCGTGGAACCTGCGAGGATTCCCCAGACATAAATGACGTCGGCATGGGTGAAGCGGCCGGACTGATAAATGGCGGCGACGATGACGTCGCCGAGCGCGAGGAATCCCACGAGGGATGGAACGACCAGGAACGTAATTTGGCGTAGGCCAGAGTTCATGCGCACGCGGAGGATGCCGGCAACTTCATCGGCTGCGCCGAGCGCGCCGCTCATCACGGGGAGTTCGGCCGCGGAGACCGACATCCCGAACAGGCTGACCGGCAAGGTGTACAGGGTTTGCGCGTAGGCGAGTGCGGATACGGCGCCTGTCGGAAGCCAGCTGGCGAGGAAAGCGTCGATATATGCACTGATTTGAACCACGCCGCGGCTGATGAACACGGGGAAGAAATTACGAATGACGGTGCGCACGTGTTCGGCCTGATGGGCAAGCGAGAGTTTCAGGCCGCCGAGGAGTTTGAAGACCATCGGCAGCTGGACCAGCACTTGCAGCGCGCTTCCCACGACAGAGGCCCAAGCAGTGATAACGACCAGCGAATTCTGTGCGCGGCCCGCGCCGAAGGCGAGCATTCCGGCGATCATGGCAATGTTCCAGAGCACGGGCGCGGTGTAAGAGAGGAAGAATTTGCGATGACTGTTCAGGACACCGAGGCACCAGGCGGAGGCTACCAGCAGGCCCGCGCCGGGGAATAAAATACGCACCAGAAGGACGGTGAGTTCGCGCTTTTCTCCCTGAAATCCAGGGGCGATGGCGTCGATCAGCCATGACGCGGTGAGTACGCCGAGCAGCACGAGAACGGAAGTGCTCAACGTAAGCAGCGCCGCAACGGCCCCGGCCGTTTTTCGAGCTTCTTCTTTATCGCCGCGGGCGAGCAGACTGGCGTATACAGGAATGAAGGAAGCGGAGAGGACGCCTTCGCCGAAGAGATTTTGCAGGAAATTGGGAATGCGGAGGGCGGCTTTGAAGACGTCTGCGGCGTCTGAATTTCCAAAATAATGCGCGAATACGCGATCCCGGATTAAGCCGGCGACGCGGCTGAGAAAGATTCCCGACGCGACCAGAAAGGCGAATCGCCGGGAGCTTGCGGGTGCGAATTGGGTGGCGGAAGAATCAGTCAAGAAAGTTTCCAGGCACGCCGAAGCGGCTCACTTCCCTTCAGGTTTCTGCAGATTGAAGATACCTTACCCGAAACGGTGCGCGGGTGCGAATTGAAGGAGTGTGACCTGAATCTACTTTTGCTTCGTCTAAGCGGTGCGTGACGGATTACGGTGATAGAATTTCGCGGGGATTTGGGAGGCAAAATGAACTGGATGAAACTAGCTGAGCATAAGGCGATGGGGTCACAGCTGGCAGTTATTTTGTGTGGCGTGCTCGTGGTTTGTGGAGGGTCGCGAGCGCAGGACAAGGATTATTCCAAGGTAGAAATCAAGGTCACCAAGGTTTCCGGAAACATTTACATGCTGGAGGGTGATGGTGGAAACATAGCAGCGTCCGTCGGTGAAGATGGGATCGTCATCGTGGACGACCAGTACGCACCGCTGGCGGACAAGATTCAGGCGGCGCTGAAAAACCTGAAGATTACCGACAAGCCCGTGCGGTTCGTGATTAACACCCACTATCACGGGGACCATACGGGCGGGAATGAACCCTTCGCCAATACCGGATCCACTCTAATTGCCCAGGACAATGTCCGCAAGCGGCTGGAGACTCCCGGAGTCGCGGGCAATGGGAGTTCGCTAAAGATGGAGACGAAGGCCGCTCCCAAAGCGGCGCTTCCGGTAATTACCTTCGACCACGACGTGACCGTGCACCTGAATGGCGAGGATATCCGGGCGCTGCACTTCCCCGCTGGGCACACCGACGGCGATGCCATTATTTTCTTTCCGAAGAACAACGTGGTGCACATGGGAGACGATTTTGTGCGCTACGGATTTCCGTTTATTGACGTATCAAGCGGCGGCAGCGTCCAGGGGATGATTGCGGCGATGGAAAAGGTGTCGGCGCAATTGCCACCCGACGTCAAGGTGATTCCCGGACATGGCGCGCTCTCGAATCTGGATGACGTTCGCGCGTTTACGAAGATGCTGAAAGAAACGTCAGCCGTGGTGCAGAAGGCGATTGACGAGCACAAGACGGTCGACCAGATGAAACAGGAAAAAATTCTGGCGCCTTGGGCGAAATGGTCGGGAGAGTTCCTCGATGCCGACAAATTCATCGAAACTCTCTATAACTCGCTCACCGGCAGCAAGGGCGAGTTCCTGAAGCACAATTAGCTCTTAGTTTCGAGTCGTTAGCCGGGCGAGCAAGACAGGGTTCGCCCGGGGGCTTGCCCATAATAAGGGTTTCCCTTATTATGGGTATATGAACATCACCCTGTCGTTGGACGAGAAATTGGTCAAGGAAGTCCGCAAGATTGCCGTGGATCGCGATACGACGCTCACGGGTCTGGTGCGCGAGTACCTGCAGAAACTCGCGTCGGAAAACACCCAACGGGACCGCCAGAAACGCCAATTAGAGGCACTAGAACGGACCTTCCGTAAAGTCAAACTCAGCATAGGTGAACGCACCTGGAAACGCGAAGACCTCTATGACCGCTGACGAGTTTTTGGACACGAATATTGTTCTCTACGCCTTCGATGACAGCGACCCGCGAAAACAAAACATTGCCCAAAATTTGCTGAGAAAAGCGGTTCGGACAGAATGCGTGATTTCGGTTGAGGTATTGTCCGAAATCTCCAACACAATCTTGCGGAAATTGACGGTTAGCAATTCGATCGATCTGCTCCGAGAGATTCTGGATCAACTCGAACCCGTGCCTACCCTGTGTCCGGACGAACGAATCGTGCGGAGAGCTGTGGATTGCCGAGAGAGATACGGCCTTCACTTTTACGACGGGATGATCATTGCGGCGGCCGAACGGGCTGGTTGCAAGCGAATCTGGTCCGAGGACTTGAACGCGGGACAGGAGTATTTCGGCGTGAAGGTGGAAAACCCCTTCGCCTAGTCTGCAAAAGAGTGCAGAATCCGCACACGCGCAATGGCCGTGTCTATTCGACGATGATGCGGTCGGCCCACTCCACAAGACTGACAAAGGTTGCCGGATTCCCAAATTTTGCGCCCCAATTGCTGAGGTCGCTTTCCGTGACGCCACGCGCCCGGCTGCAGGCCCCTCAAGCGAAAATGGGGATGTGCTTTGCCGCCAGTTTTTCAAGCGTTTCCACCAGCGGAGGCCAGCCCACTGGGAGCACAGCTGCGGCCGTGGCCCTGCGCATCAGGTAATTGGCGTCGGCGAGCAGAAAGATCTGCACATCGTGTCCTGCATCGCTCAGAGCGAGACCATGCGAAAAAGCAAACGAGGCGCGCGTGGGGTCATCGGTTCCCCAGGCGCTTTTCATCATGATTTTGAGCGACTTCTTAGGTTCTTCTGCTTTCACCGCCAGGGGCAAAAACGGCAGCCCCAGCAACTGGGAAAGAAACCTGCGTCTGGCCATGATTTTCTCCGTGCAGAGGCGTTAAGGGCGAAGTGGACTGAAACTTACTCCCTCATTCTCGGTGCGTCAACCGTAAATTTTCCTGGCGGCAAACGTGGTGTTCAAAAAAGGCGGGGCTGCCGTTTGGGGAGTTGGCGCCCGAAATATTCGTAGGCGCGGGCGGTGGCTACGCGGCCGCGCGGGGTGCGGTCCAGCATGCCGATCTGCATCAGGTAGGGCTCGTACATCTCCTCGATGGCATCCTCTTCTTCGCTGAGGGCGGCTGCGAGCGTGCCAACGCCAACCGGACCTCCGGCATATTTGTCGAGGAGGGCGATCATCAGGTTGCGGTCCACTTCGTCGAGGCCGTGTTCGTCCACGCCGAGCATGCGCAGGGATTCCTGGGCTACTTCGCGGGTGATGCGGCCAGCGGCGCGCACTTCGGCAAAATCTCGAGCGCGGCGGAGCAGGCGGTTGGCGACGCGCGGGGTGCCACGGCAGCGTCCGGCAATTTCCTGAGCGCCGGCTTCGTCCATCTGGATGTTCAGGATTTTCGCCGAGCGGTGAAGGATGATCAGCAAGTCCGCCGGTTCGTAAAAATCGAGGCGATGCACGATGCCGAAGCGAGAACGCAGAGGAGCGGTGATTAGTCCGGCGCGGGTGGTGGCGCCAATCAGCGTGAACTGGCTTAGATGGAACGGGTGAATGCGCGCGCCGGGCCCCTGGCCGATCACGAGATCCACGCGAAAATCTTCCATGGCGGGATAGAGCACCTCTTCGACGGCGGGCTGCAAGCGATGAATTTCGTCGAGGAAGAAGACTTCTTTTTTCTCGAGAGAAGTCAGGATGGCGGTCAGGTCGCCTTTGCGTTCGAGAAGCGGGCCGGCACTGGTCTTGATGACGACACCGAGTTCGTTGGCGATGATTTGCGCCAAGGTGGTTTTCCCGAGGCCAGGAGGGCCGTAAAGCAACACGTGGTCGAGAGCTTCGCCGCGGCTGCGGGCGGCTTCAATGGCGATGGCGATGTTTTCCTTGACGCGTTTCTGGCCGATGTATTCGGCGAGCGTTTTCGGTCGGACGCTGGCGTCAAGGCGCGCGTCGTCGTCCAACGGAGCGCCGCTGACGATGCGTTCGGGAGCGTGTCCATCGCGAACGATTGCCTTTTTCTGACTGAATTCCGCCATATCTGATGCCGATTAACCTTCCGCCGGATCTCCCGAACGAACCAAGTTCACTATCGCGCGGGCGTACTGAGCGCTGCCAGAGTAACACGAAGCAGTTTTTCAAAATTTGAGGTGCCTGCCTCGCGCTTGGCCTCGCTGAGAGCGGAGTCGGCGGTTCGTTCGTCATAGCCCAGATTGAGCAAGGCGGATTTGACATCGGCCTCAACGCCCGCTGGCGAGGAAGGCACCGGCTTTTCGGTTTCGATGGTCACGGCTTCCAGCTTGTCCTTGAGCTCTACGACCATGCGCTCGGCGGTTTTCCGTCCGACGCCGGGAATTTTCGTGAGGCGCGCAAGATCGCCCGTGCGGATGGCGGGAACCAGTTCTTCGACATTCATGCCGGAAAGAATCTTCAGGGCCAGCGACGGTCCGACGCCGGAAGCGCCGAGAAGAAGTTCGAAAAAATGTTTTTCGCGCGCGGAGAGAAAACCGTAGAGGGCCAGCGCGTCTTCGCGCACGTGGGTGTGGATCAGAAGCGTCACTTCGGCGTGGAGATCAGCGAGCGCAGCAAACGTGGAAAGCGGGACGGCAACCAGATAGCCAACTCCGCCGACGTCGAGGATTACTTGATTGGGTCGTTTTTCGAGCAGGCGGCCGCGCAGGAGTCCGATCATCGGATGAAAGTATTGCCGCTCAGGCGGGACGGTGTCAACGCGGGAAGGGGCGTTGGATTAATCAGGAGGATGCCGCCTGGGCATGGAACAGAGCGGCAACTTCCGGGTGGTTGCGTTCCTGGGCAAGCGACAGAGGGGATTTCCCATCGTTCGTCGTAGCGTGCGGATCGGCGTCGTGGGCCAGGAGAAGTTTGGCAATGTCCAGGCGGCCGTTGGCGGCGGCTGTCAGCAGGGGCGAGTAGCCCGCGGAGTAGCGGTAGTTTGCATTCGCTCCATGTTCCAGAAGCCACTGCACAACGGCAACATGGCCACTGGTTACCGAGCCGGTGAGTGCGTTGTAACCGGAACCATTCGTGGCCGCCGCGTTGATGTCGGCGCCGTGGGACGCGAGATACTGAACGATTTCCAGGTGGCCCAAGAAAGCGGCGAGGGCGACAACCGGAAATCCGTCAGGAGAGAACGAGTTAGCTTCGGCGTGGTTGTTTTCGACCAGTTCCCGGACGCGGGCGAGATTCCCAATCGCGCAGGCCTCGGGCAAATCGAGTGAAGCTCCGGTGGCAATGAGAAAGTCGCGGATCTCGGCGCGCCCCATGTAAACTGCCGTCAAGACTGCGGAGACGCCCGAATCGTTTCTGGCCGACGCGAGCGAAGGATCGGCCGCGACGAGGGATTTCACCGCTGCAAGATCGCCGGCCCGGATCGCCACGAAGAACGCATTTTGTTCCGGCATTGGGTCACCTCAACTGGCTGCGGAGGATTTCTGTGGTGGCTGGTAATGGCCGGGAATGGCGCGCATGGAAATCGCGATGCGGTTCCAGATATTAATCGTGGAGATCGCGTAGGTAAGGTCGACGATCTCTTTGTCCGAAAACTGCGCCTTCACTGCGGCGAATGCTTCGTCTGGCGCGTGCGTGGCCGCAATCAGCGTAAGTGATTCGGTCCACTCGAGCGCGGCGCGTTCGCGGTCAGTGTAATACGGTGATTCCCTCCAGGCATCGAGGCCATAGAGGCGCTGGTCGGTTTCTCCCGCGGCACGCGCATCTTTCCAGTGCATGTCGATGCAGAACGCGCAGCCGTTGATCTGCGACGCGCGAAGCTTAATCATGTGCAGAAGTTTATGATCCAGGCCGCACTGCGCGATGTAAGCCTCCATGTCCAACAGCGCTTTGATCGGTTCCTTGGCAAATTTGCGGTAATCCAGTCTGGCAGTCATGGGAATGACCCTCCTCTCTGAGTCAGATGAGATTGGAAAACGATGGGATACCCGCGCTCGGCGATAGGAACCGGCAGAGTCAGCGGCGGGCGCGATCCTTGCGCACGGCTTCGTCCACCAGTGCGTCGAGTTCCGAACGCGTCAGCGTTACTTCGTCTGTTTCATTCTCGCCGCCGTCGCAGGTTTCCGGTAGTTCCGCGCCGCCGCCGGGAGGAGGGCTGACGTGGTAGCGGGCACGCGCGGCCATCAGTTTGGCGACTTCGCGCGTGGTAAGAAGTTGCGGCTCGCCGCTCAGTTTTGCGATGAACGCAATCTTGGCGAAATGCTCCAGCGTTTCCATGCGGAAAAATGCGGTTCGCAAATCGGGGCCGCAGGTGACGGCGCCATGATTCGCCAGCAGCAACGCGTCGTAGTGCGGCACATAGGGTTCAAGGACGGCGCCCAGGTCAGGGGTGCCCGGCGTGGCGTAGCGCACCAGCGGAATTTTCCCCAGCGAGACAACTACCTCGGGAAGCAGAGCCTGGTCCAGTCCCACCCCTGCCGCAGCAAAGCCCGTCGCGGTCGCCGGATGCCCGTGGCATACCGCCTGCACGTCTGGCCGCATGCGGTAGAACAGCAGGTGCATTCCCGCTTCCGAGGAAATCTTACGGTCCCCCTGCAGGTGCCGGCCGTCCATATCCATGATGACCAGGTCTTCGGGAGACATCATGCCCTTGTTCATGCAGGTGGGCGTGGTGAGGATGCGGTTGTTGTCCAGCCGAATGGAAAGATTGCCTTCGCATGCCACGATGTGGCCGCGTTCATACATCCAGCGGCCCACCAGGCAAATCTCACGCCGGTGTTGCTCTTCCAGGTTTCCAGAAACTTCAGGGGGCGAGTCCGTTCCCACGTGGCGGACCCTTTCCTCGGCCGAGGGGCAGTTCGAACCGAATCGAAATGTAAATATGCCGTGACTTCTGGCAGAGAGAGTACGCCGAGGCGCTTAGAAAGCCAAGCGCAAATTACGCGTAAATACCGCGCAGCTTCAGAGCGATGGCCACCCGGTCAATCGCGAGCATATAGGCGGCGATCCGGTTGTTTACCTTGTGGGTTTCGGCGTAGCGGACGACTTCGTCGAAGGAGCGTTCCATGACGTCCAGGAGCCGCTCATTAACTTCGCTTTCGCGCCAGAAGAACCCCTGCCGGTCCTGCACCCACTCGAAGTAGCTGACAGTGACGCCGCCAGCGTTGCCGAGAATGTCCGGAACGGTGAATACGCCCTTGGCATCAATTATCGCGTCGGCCTGCCACGTGGTGGGGCCATTGGCGCCCTCGCAAAGAATCTTGCATTGCACCTGGTGGGCGTTCTGTTCGGTGATCTGGTTTTCAATTGCCGCGGGGATCAGCACATCGCACGGCTGGAAGAGAACGTCGCGCGAACTCATCTTGGTGCCGCCGCCCGGGAAGTCCTGCAACGGCTTTTTCTGGGTGTAAACCCAGTCAATCACCTTGGGTACGTCAAAGCCGTTTTCGTTGTACAAGCCGCCGCCGATATCGGCAAGGCCGATGATCTTGTAGCCGGCTTTCTTCATCAGATCCGCGGCGAGCGAGCCGACGTTTCCGAAGCCCTGAATGATGACGCGAGTGGTCTCTTTTTTCATCCCGAGCTTCGCCAGAGCTTTGTCCACGCAAATCATCACACCACGGCCGGTGGCTTCGCGGCGTCCGCGAGAGCCTCCGAGTTCGATGGGCTTGCCGGTAACGACCGCGGTGGTCGCCTGGCGGGCATGCATCGAATAAGTGTCCATCACCCAGGCCATGGTCTGTTCGTTGGTGCCGACGTCCGGTGCCGGCACGTCGCGCTCTGGCCCCAGCCAGTCAGAGAGTTCGGCCGTGTAACGGCGGGTGAGGCGTTCGAGTTCGTTTCGAGACATCTTTCGCGGATCGCAAATGATACCGCCCTTCGCGCCGCCAAAGGGAATGTCCACCACTGCGCATTTCCACGTCATCCAGGCGGAAAGAGCGCGCACTTCGTCCAGACTGACATCCGGCGCAAAGCGGATGCCGCCCTTGCCGGGTCCGCGCACCGTGGAATGGAGAACGCGATAGCCGGTGAAAACTTCCAGTTGTCCGTTGTCCATTCCCACCGGGATGTAGAGAGTGATTTCCTTGTCGGGATATTTCAGATAACGATAGATGCCCTGCTCGAGTCCCAACTTGTTGGCTGCCACCTCAAAACGCGCTTCGGCGTTCTGGTAGACGTTCATCTCTTCCGGTGCAGGCGTGTGAGGCATGCAAAAATCTCCTTTGCCAGGGCAGCTCGTGGAGCGGCCGGCTGTACAGCATATTTCGCCTGTATGATTCGCGCAGGCGTGAAAAGTGAGGCCAAAAAGGAGGTCGCGGGCGGGCTACCCACCCGCCGGGCCCGAAAATTGGCCGGGAGGCCAGTATACGAAGGTGAATCACAGAGAGCAAGGCGACCGG
>DATHOY010000139.1:0-2889 GCA_035484435.1 Vulcanimicrobiaceae bacterium
GACCACGCATCACGCCGGGGGTTGATCATGATGGTCAACAAGCGGCGCCGTTTGCTGGACTATCTCAACCGGCGAGACCCGGATCGGTATCACCAGATTGTTGAACGCCTTAGCCTGCGTAAGTAGGTATCAGCCGCGCGAATTGCGGCCCTGCTTGTGCCTTCACGAACGTACATATTCCCAGCGGAGTCTGTCGCCTGGCCGAGTTGCGGCCGGACGTGAATGTGGCAAGCCTGTCGTTACGGGCTTGTTGGCTTGGGTATTGGTGTAACCAGAAGCAAAGCCGCCTTGTCCTCGGCTAAACCTCCTCTCTTTCTTCCAGTTACAAGCAGGCACTGCCTGTCAGAACCGCTCCTCATGATGATGAGCTAAAGGAAAACACTTATGTCCGAGAACAATCACACACCAGCGCCCTTTCAGGTATCCATTGAGGTTGGGGGACGTCCCCTGATTCTCGAAACCGGGAAAATTGCCAGGCAAGCCAATTGCGCCGTAACAGCCCGCTATGGCGACACTATCGTGCTGGTCAGCGCCTGCATGTCCAACAAGCCGAATGATCGCGACTTTCTGCCGTTGACTGTCGATTATCGCGAAAATACTTACTCCGCCGGAAAGATTCCCGGTGGATTCTTTAAACGTGAAGGCCGCCCCACTGAAAAAGAGATTCTTACTTCCCGTTTGATTGACCGCCCGATGCGCCCGCTGTTTCCAGATTCCTGGCGCAACGAAACCCAGATTATCGCCATGGTGCTCTCCGCGGATAGCGACAACGATCCGGATGTCATCGCGGTCACTGCTGCCTCGGCCGCTGCTTACTGCTCCGACCTGCCGTTCGGTGATCCCATCGCCGCCGTTCGGGTGGGCCTCCTCGACGGCCAACTCGTCGCCAATCCGACCGTTGCCGAGCAGAAGACCAGCAAGCTCAATATTGTTGTCGCTGGCACCGCCGACGGCATCGTGATGGTGGAGTCCGGTGCGTTCGAAGTTTCGGAAGAAAAGGTTGTCGAAGCACTTGAGTTCGGCCATGCGCAAGTGAAGAAAATCGTTGGCGCTATCAAGCAACTCCACGATCAGATCAAGCCCAAGAAAGTTGTCGTGGCACCGCTGCCGTTCGATCAGGGCATCTACGACAGCATGAAGAAGACCTACGGCGCCAAGCTGCAGGACGCCTTGAACACCGAGAAGCATCCCAAGAAGGAAAGCTATCACCTGGTGGACGATCTCCAGGCAGAGATTCTGAAAGCCGTTCCCGAAGAGGATGAGGAAAAGCTGACGCTGACCAAGCGTGCCTTTGAGAAACTCCGCGAAGACATTTTCCGGCACGAGGTGCTGAAGGCCAAGCGGCGTCCGGACGGCCGCGCGTTTGACCAGGTCCGCAAAATTACTTGCGAGGCCGGTTTGCTGCCTCGCGTGCACGGCTCGGCGCTCTTCACCCGTGGCGAGACCCAGGCCCTTGCTACGCTGACTCTGGGTACCAAGGAAGATATGCAGCGCCTGGACCTGCTTTTTGCGCAGGACACCTTCAAGCGCTTCATGCTGCACTACAATTTTCCGCCGTTCAGCGTCGGTGAAGTGAAGCCGATGCGTGGCGCGGGACGTCGCGAAATCGGGCACGGTGCACTTGCCGAGCGCGCGATTGCCAACCTGCTTCCGCAAGAAGTGGAATTCCCCTACGCGATGCGCGTCGTTAGCGACATTCTTGAGTCCAACGGATCGTCTTCGATGGCCACGGTTTGCGGTGCTTCGCTGGCCATGATGGACGCCGGTGTACCGATGAAAGCGCCCTGCGCGGGTATCGCCATGGGCCTTGTTGTGGAGGGCGGAAACTATTCCATCCTCACGGACATTGCCGGCGCGGAAGATCACTACGGCGACATGGACTTCAAAGTTGCCGGCACGCGCGAAGGCATCACCGCGCTGCAGATGGACATCAAGGTGACCAGCATCAGTATTGGGATGATGCGCGAGGCTCTGGCTCAGGCGAAGAAGGCCCGGCTGGAGATTCTCGACATCATGGAGAAGACGCTAAGCAGCCACCGCGAAAACATTTCGCTCTACGCTCCGCGTTTGTACAAGTTGAGCATTCCCACGGACAAGATCCGCGACCTGATCGGTCCGGGCGGCAAGAAGATCCGGTCTATCATCGAGCAGACGGGCGTGAAGATCGACGTACTTGAAGACGGTACCGTGCATATCTTCTCGACCAGCGGCGCCGGAGGCGATCAGGCGCTGCAGATGGTGCGCGACGTTACGGCCAGCGCGGAAATCGGCAAGACGTATCTTGGCAAGGTTGTCCGCCTGGCAGAATTCGGCGCTTTCGTCGAACTCTTCCCCGGCACCGACGGCTTGTTGCACATCAGCGAAATTTCCGAACACCGCATCCGCGACGTTCGCGATGAACTGAAACTGGGCGACCAGGTTCTGGTGAAGGTGCTGGCGATCGAAGGCAACAAGATCCGCCTTTCCCGCAAAGCCCTCATCAAGGAAGCCCGCGACAAGCAGGCCAAGAAAGATGGCGGCAGCACGCCGACCCCGGCCGCAGCGGCTGGAGCCGGCGGCGAAGGGAACTAAGCCGACCAAATCTCAAAATCAAAAGGCCCCCGGCAATCGCCGGGGGCCTTTTTGTTGCCACCTTCACGTGGCCCGTATGTCTATGCAAAGGCGCCCGCCTGGGAAGGCGGCCGCTACACATTCTAGTGCGCTGGCGCGCAATGCACGGCGTCTAGCGCGCCCCACAATGCGTTAAGCGCCTCGTTGGTGGTGGCCAGGATCTCGTCTTCGCTGCCTTCGGCGTGTTCCATCAGCCAGTTGCGCCAGGCTTCGCGGTGCGCTTTGTCGGCTGATTCGTGCACTTCGAAATAGCCGAGTCCCTCGGGCGAGTTGACGCCA
>DATHOY010000140.1:0-17127 GCA_035484435.1 Vulcanimicrobiaceae bacterium
GATGCGGCGATCGTTTACACGAACACCGATCCGGCGAAAGGCGAAAAAGGAATTACCGCCATCGTGGTGGAAAAAGGGACGCCGGGCTTCAAGGTCGGCAAGGAAGAGAAAAAACTTGGCATCAACGCGACGGCTTGCAGCGAGCTTGTGTTCACCGATTGCGTGGTCCCCGTGGGCAACCGGATCGGAAATGAAGGCGAAGGCTACAAGGTTGCGCTTTCCACGCTCGACGGTGGGCGCATCGGGATTGCGTCGCAGGCTGTCGGCATTGCGCAAGGTGCGTTTGAGGCGGCGCTGAAGTGGTCGCAGGAGCGCATGGCGTTCGGGCATCCCATTGCGCAGTTTCAGGCGATCCAGTTCATGCTGGCCGATATGGCCACGGAGATTGACGCCGCGCGGCTCCTGGTGCGCAAAGCTGCTTGGAAGCAGGATTCGGGCGGGCGGTTCAGCCAGGAAGCGGCGACCGCGAAACTATTTGCCAGCGAAATGTCAACTCGTGTGGCTCACAAGGCGATTCAGATTCATGGCGGATATGGTTACAGCAAGGAATATCCCGTTGAGCGAGCGTATCGCGACGCGCGCATCACGGAGATTTACGAAGGCACCAGCGAGATTCAGCGGCTGGTGATTGCGGGTTGGCTGCTGAAGTCGTAACTAACACCCTCTGACGGTTTCGCCCAAGCAATCTGTAGGGGCGGAGCTTGCTCCGCCCGCCGCGGCTGGGGGCAATTGATGCTCACTGAGGCAATCGAAGAGCGGGCCGGGCGAGCCCGGCCCCTACAATGATTCGGGGGAGGAAGCGGCAGCGGAAAACGCTCCGTAGTATCCTGACGGGGTGCTGGAACTTGACGCGGGGCTTGAATTCAAACCTGAAAACGACGAGGAGTTTTTCTCTCTGTTGCCGGAGCGGCCGGCGGTTTGCCTGATCGAGGCGCGGCAGGAGAAGGCTGAGCCGCATCTTATCCGCACTGCGAATTTGCGAAGGCGACTTCAGCGGCTTCTCGGTCCGCTCGATCCCACCAGCAAACGGTTGAACTTGAGGGATTTCGCCCGGCTGGCGCGGTATCGCGTCACAAATTCGGCGTTCGAGCAATCACTCACCTACTATCAAATCGCGCGGAGATTTTTTCCGAAGCGCTACCGCGACATGATGCGCCTGCGCGCATCACCGGTGCTGAAGATCAACCTGAAGAACGCCTACCCGCGATGTTACGTGACGCGGCACATTGCGGTGAACGAGCAGGGCGTGCCGAGCGGGGGAATTTACTATGGCCCGTTTGCTTCCCGCCGTTCCGCGCAGGTTTATGCCGACAGCGTTCTGGATTTTTTCAAGGTGCGGCGCTGCCAGATCAAGATACGGCGCGACCCCACGTTTCCCGGCTGCCTGTACTCTGAAATGAAGATGTGCCTGGCGCCGTGCTTTGCGGGATGCACGAAGGAAGAGTACGACGTAGAAGTAAATCGTCTGGTGGGATTTCTGGAATCTGGGGGCGCGTCGCTGCGCGCCAATTTTGAGCAGGAACGGGAACGGGCTAGCGAGGATCTCGATTTCGAGCGGGCGGCGGCAATTCACAAGAAGCTGGAGAAATTGGACGACGCGCTGCGGGCAGGGCCGGAGGTGGCGCGGCGGGTGCAGGATCTGGACGCCGTGATTCTGCAACGCATGGCCGAAGAGCAGACGATCGGGATCTTTGGGCTGCGCGGAGGCCGGTTGGCGGCGCCATTTGCGCTGCGATTTGGAGACACCAGTCAGCCGCGTTCCGCCGAGGAAGCGGTGCGTGATTACCTGGAAGCGATGATGAGCGCGCCGCCCGCCGCGGGAACTCCGCGGCAATCCGCGACGGAACTTGGCGAGCATCTGCGGCTGGTGGCGCGGTGGTTTTACAGCAACCCGCGCGAGGGCGAAATTTTCTTTCGTGAGAAGGATTGGCCGTACCGGCGGATACTGCGGGGTTGTTCGCGCCTGCTGGCTCCGCCGAAAGAAGAGGCCAACGAATTGAGCAAATAGAGGGACAATCAAAAAGGCAAAGAGAAGGCTTCTCACAGAGTGCACAAAGGAAGAGCGCAGAGGTCACAGAGAAGAGGGGACAATTCGATGAGTCAGGGTGCAACGGCAGAAGGCACGCAACGCTACGCCGACAAATTCAAAGAGATCGCCGCCGAAGGGCATTTTCGAAAGGCGCAAGGGCTGACAGTTTCTTCGCTGGGTGTTGGCACATACCTTGGCCAACCGAACGATGCGACCGACGCGAGCTACGCGGCGGCGCTTGTGGAGGCAGGCCTTGCTGGATTCAATGTATTTGACACGGCGATCAATTACCGCTTCCAGCGCAGCGAGCGAAACGTGGGGACCGCGCTGAAAGTGCTGGCGAACAAAGGGATATCGCGAGACGAGTTTGTCGTGTGCACGAAGGCCGGCTACCTGACGCCAGATGGCGCCATGCCCGCCGACGCCAATCGCTATTTTTTTGACGAATACATCCAGCGCGGCGTGTTCACAGCTAAAGAAGTGGCCGCGGGGTGCCATTGCATGGCCACGCGGTTTCTGGAAAATCAGTTGAACCGCAGCTTGAAAAATCTGGGTGTCGGTTGCATTGACGTCTTTTACCTGCACAATCCGGAAACGCAACTCAGCGAAGTGCCGCGGCCGGAATTTCTGACTCGCGTGCGCCAGGCATTTGAGTTTCTGGAATCGGCGGTGAAGGCTGGAAAAATTCAGTTTTATGGCACGGCCACCTGGAACGGTTTTCGGCAGGAAGCGAAGGCAGCCGATTCCCTTTTCTTATGGGAACTTGTGAAAATCGCACAGGACATTGCCGGTCCCTCGCACCATTTCCGTTTCGTGCAACTGCCATACAACTTGGCGATGACGGAAGCCCTGACACTGGGCAATCAGACAGTAGATGGCGTGACGCGCACGATGATGGAAGCAGCCGGCGACTTGGGCATTACGCTGGTAGCAAGCGCTTCGTTGCTGCAGGGCCAACTGTCGCAGAACTTGCCGGGGTTCGTTGCGGAAGCGCTGGGATTGCACAACGACCTGGAACGGGCGCTGCAGTTTGCGCGTTCTTCGCCGGGGATTGCGACGGCACTGGTGGGAATGTCACGCGCCGCGCATGTGGAAGCGAACGCGAAGCTAGTCGGCGTGAAGCCAGCGGGCATCGATGAGTTCAGCAAATTGTTTGAGCGCGGCGAGTCGGCTTAAGTTGACCCCAGCGAGGGATGCCGTTTGGTCAGCCAAGCGGCGATGGCGGCGTTGAATTCTTCAAGGTGCCCCGCAAAAAAATGGTCTGCGTCTTCCACGACAACCAAGCGTTTCTCTCCCTGGAGCGACGCTATCACTTCCTCCACCTTCGTTCGCGCGCCGAACTGATCGTTGGCGCCGTGAACAAAAAGTTTCGGCTTGAGGCAATCCGCCAGAAAAGAAAAGTCGCTACTGTTCACCGGAATGCCAATGCCGATCAATTCGCCAACGCGCGCATCGCGGCAGCCTACGCGAAGTCCCACAACACTTCCAAAGCTAAAGCCTGCCAGCAACAGCGGGATGCCCGGAAATTGTGCAGCGAGATAGTCGAGCGCCGCCTGCACGTCGCCCTGCTCGCCGCGTCCTTTGTCGTGCTTACCCGCGCTCAGACCTGCACCGCGAAAATTGAAACGGAGCACTGGAATTCCCAGGGCGTCAAGGGTTTTTGCCGCGTTATAAACCACCTTGTTGTGCATGGTGCCGCCAAAGAGCGGGTGGGGATGGCAAACGACCGCTGCCAGCGAGGGGGAATCCGAGCGGGAGGGCGTCCAGAGGATCGCCTCCAGACGGCCGGCGGGGCCTTCCAGGAACAGATTTTGTGAATTGTGAAGGGTCTGCATTTGAGAACTAGTCAACAAAAGTTTAACCGAATTGGAACTTTCTTCCGAATCCCGGGATGGTCCTAGTTCTAGGCCGCCCACTACGCCATATGCTCGTACTAGTGCTAAATTGTGGCACTTTCGCATTGCAGTTTACTGTTCGCAATGCTAATTTCGCCACGTTCGGCAATCCAGGGGGCTGAATGAGCGATCTTTCCGACCGGCGTGAAGCCCGGCGTTTCTCTATGAATTTGCCAGTTCGCGTGCTTGTGAACGATGCGAACGGCCCGGAGCTCAAGGCCAACACGCGCGACGTCAGCTATCGAGGCCTGTATTTTATTGTAGAAGCGCCCTTCGAAAAGGGCAGCGAGATCGATTTTATTCTGACGCTTCCCCAGCAGATTATTTCCGCGGGCGACGTGAACATCCGCTGCCATGGGCACATTGTGCGCGTGCAAGCCGAGGACCAGGGGAAAACCGGCATCGCCGCCAAGATCGAAAAATACGAATTCATCCCCGCGCGCGCCTCCGCCGCGTAGTTCCGCGTTTCCTTTTCATCGACAATCTGCTCCATCAGCCAGCCTGGTGAAAGTTGCCTGCGCTTCTGACACTCGCCGGGATTATTTCTCCTCGGGCCCTATTTTCAGCAATGTCTAATAGTGAACTGTATAAGCCGCTCGTAACCCCCATGCTGTAGCTCTGGATTCACAAAACTGGCTTCGGTCAAGCAGTTTGTAGAGTGGAACTCTGCACTTTTTGCGCTGCGACTTGAGGAGGTATCCCCATGAAGGCGACTGAGAACACTCCGATCAAGATCCGTGAGGAATTGAAAAACAAGCGGAAGTTGCTCTTCAAGCTGTTTTTGAATAACCCGATGCACACGAGCCTGGCTGTGGATATCAAGGCTCTGGACGACCAACTCGCCGATTGGACGCAAACCGCTTGCGTAGACCTAGGCGAGGCGAAAACCAGTTCGACGCACTTTCAGTAGCGCCAGCACTTAAATCTGTAATGATGCGGTTAAAGAATTCCCCTTGTGCGCCGCGGCAGTTCTTGAATCCGCTGCTCCGTAATCTCGCTATTGTTGATTGTGCACTCTGAGCCTCATTCTGATATCAGCGGATCGAAATTCCCGACTCGCGCTCCCCTGAACAACGGAAGCGGGTGTGGCCTGTCGGAGATTTCTGGGTGTGATTCGCCGCTCAGTTTGCGCGTAGAATAGGGGCTAGGCGTATTGTAGTGATGGGCGAAGAAGCCTTGGGGGCTTTATGTATCATTACAACCCGGAAATTGCTTTGGAAGAATTGAAAGAAGAGGCGGTGCTCCCGCATCCTGTGAAGCTGCGCGACATGATCCTGCGCAACCAGCTGGGGCCTCAGGACGCGCAGCTGCTGAACCATGACTTCCAGGAATATCTGACGCGCTTCGGCGAACTGCAGAAAATCGCCGGCGGCATCCTGGACAAGCTGGCAAATGGGCAGCGGAAGACGGCCTGACGGCGCCGCTGGATGAGCCTTTCCCTCTCGCTTAGCCACAAGCCTCGCGTTTTGATCCTCTCCGCTTCCTCCGGTGCGGGCCATGTGCGGGCCGCGCAGGCCCTCGAAAAAGCCTTCCGCGCGCAGGGCGATTGCGAAGTGGAGCACATTGACGCGCTCCAGTACGTCAGCAAACTGTTTCAGCGCCTTTACGACAAAGCCTACATCCGCATGGTGCGCCGCGCGCCGGAGCTGATGGGCCTGCTGTACGAGCAGACTGATAAGCCGTGGCGGCACCCCCGCCAGCGCCTGGCGATGGACCGCCTGAACACGCAACCGATGATTCGGCTGCTGAAGGAAATCCAGCCGGACCTGTGCGTGGCCACGCATTTTCTGCCCGCGGAAATTCTGGCGTGGCTAATCGCGAAAAAGAAATTGCAGGCGCGCCACGCGATTGTGGTGACGGATTACGATGTTCACGCCATGTGGCTGTGCCGCACGGTGGACCGTTACTACGTGGCGATGCAGGAGTCGCTCGAATACCTGGCAAATATCGGTGTGCCTCGAGAAAAGCTGCACGTCACAGGAATTCCCATTGATCCGCTCTTCGAAAAACCAGTGAGCGCCGGCGACGCACGCAAGAAACTGGGGCTGACAGCGAGCGAGCCGATGTTGCTTCTATCCGCGGGAGGTTACGGAGTTGGCCCGCTGGAGCAACTTGTGAAAGATTTGCTGGCACTGCAGCGGCCGTGGCAGATTGTAGCCATCGCTGGTAAATCAGAATCACTGAAGAAAAAACTCGACGAACTTGCAAAAGGCGCCGGAAAAACGCCGTCGGGCCAGTCGCGTCTGGTACCCGTTGGTTTCACAATCGAAATGGATCAATACATGGCGGCCGCGGACCTGCTGATCGGCAAGGCCGGCGGCTTGACTACATCGGAGGCTCTGGCGCGCGAACTGCCGATGGCGCTCGTCGAGCCGATTCCCGGCCAGGAAGAGCGCAACGCCGATCATCTGCTGGAAGCCGGGGCCGCAATCCGCTGCAACAATCTTCCGGCGGCGGCGTGGAAAATCGCCACGCTCGTAGACCAACCGGAAAAGCTTCGCGCGATGAAACTGGCCGCGCGAGCGATGGCCCATCCCGAAGCCGCGCGCGTGATCGCGCAGGACGCGCTGGGACTGTTACACTAGGATTTCGCATTTGTTGGGGAATCGCGTAACAAGCTGACCCTTCGAGCTTATGAAACGCAACACACTGCTGATTGATGCAGACGACACGCTGTGGGAAAACAATGTTTTCTTCGAAAAGCTCATCGAGGATTTCATCACCTTGGTGGAGCCCTGCGGGTATAGCCGCGCCTACATCCGCCATATCTTGAACGAAACCGAGCGCAAGAATATCCGCCAGTACGGCTACGGCGTGCGCAGCTTCGGCCGCTCCCTGGAAGAAACGTATCTGAAGCTGGCTGACCAGATGGCCAAACGGGAAACGTTGGCGCAGATTCACGTGCGCGTTGTTGAGCTGGAGCGCACGCCGCCGAAAATTCTGGATGGCGTGCCGGAAACGCTGGCCTACCTGACGGCGCGCCACAGACTTATTTTATTTACGAAAGGCGAGCCGGCGGAGCAAGCCGCGAAGGTGGAGCGCTCCGGCTTGCAGGGATTTTTTGAAGCCATCGAAATCGTCGGCGAAAAAGATTCCAAGACCTACCAGGTGTTAGTGAACAAACACAAAATTGTGAAGACCCAGGGCTGGATGATCGGCAACAGCCCGCGCAGCGACATCAACCCGGCGATGCAAGCCGGGCTGAACGCCGTTTACATCCCACATGTGAATACCTGGCAACTGGAGCACGAGCCGGTGGTGGCGGGTACGGGGAAGCTGGTGATCCTGCCGGCGTTCCGCGAATTGCGCAACCACTTTTGATGTACCCTTCCGCGATTCCGATGAATCCGAATTGCAGGACAATTCCAAAATGACAAATGAAAAACAATGGCCGAAAGTTGCTGTGGTTGGCGCCGGCGCGGTCGGCGGCTATTTCGGCGGGCTTCTGGCTCGTTCCGGTGTTCCCGTGACCATGATCGGCCGGCTGGCGTTTGTGGAAGCGGTGCGGAAGACGGGATTGTTCCTGGACACCAAGCAGTTTCAGGAAACGGTGCACCCCGCGGCGTCCACCGAACTATCCGCTACAGACGGCGCGGACTATGTGCTGTTCTGCGTGAAAACCACCGACACTGCATCCGTGTCGAAGGAACTCGCAAAATATATTTCACCCTCAAGCGTGGTGCTCAGCCTGCAGAACGGCGTGAACAATGCGGAAGAGATTCGCCGAGCTTCCGGTATTGAAGCGATTCCTACCGTCGTCTATGTCGCGGCGTCTGCTCCGTCCCCCGGAACAGTGCAGCACCTGGGCCGCGGGGACCTGATAATCGGGCCGCACTCGCCCAGAGTGGACGCGACCGCGGACTTCTTCTCGCGCGCCAAGCTTCCCTGCCGCGTTTCGGACAACATTGAGGGCGAATTGTGGACCAAGCTGGTGTGGAACTGCGCGCTGAACGCCGTCTCTGGCCTGGGCCGCGTCACCTACGGCGAGATCATCGCCAGCGACGACGCCAAGCGCGTGGTGGAAGCGGTTGTCTACGAGGTGCTGGCCGTCGCGAAGAAAAAAGGCATCCATCCTCCGGGACTTGAGGATCCGCAAGCAGCGATTGCCGGAGCTTTACTGATTGGCAAGCAGATGAGCGGTACGCGCTCTTCCACGGCGCAGGACATGGCACGCAGCAAGCGAACGGAGATCGATTCGCTAAACGGCTACATCGCACGGCTCGGTGGGGAGTTGGGCGTGCCGGTGCCTGTGAATCACACGCTTTATACTTTAGTGAAATTGCAGGAAGCGACTTTCTAGCCTGTATTTCCCTGGGCCGATCTGAAGTTCGGCCACTACATGAGGAAGAGGGCCCGCCTTGGAAGGCGGCCGCTACAAAACCTGGGATGGTGCGTGGTCGTTACTGGCGGGGCGGGGCGTGGAATGGAATGTGCACGATGGCTTCGAGGTCGACGGGTTGCCCTTCGCGCGTGGCCGGTTCGAACTTCCACTCCTTGAAGGCGTCCATTGCGTTGGCATTCAGGCGTTCATCCACGCCGCGCACCAGTTGAATGCTGTCCACGGTTCCGTTCTGGCGGATCACGCCGTAGAGAATGACTTCCCCTTCGACGCGGTCCTCAACCATTGTTGAGGGATACTTCGGGTCCACTTTGTGCACGGGGACAGGTGCGGCAACGTTACCCGCATGGCTCGCGGCGCCCGAAAGATGCAGCTCCGAAAAATGAATGATCCAACTGCCCGTGGCGCTGTTGAAATTGGGCATGTTGACATTCATCGAGTACACGCGCCGCCGCGAAAAAATTTGCTCCGGGGGCGAACCCGGCGGCAGCAGGGCAAAATTCGGCGGCCCCGTCCGCACCGGCTCATCTTCCACGGCCGCGTTCGGGTCGGGGCGCTTGATGTAGGCCTGCGGCTTGGCCATGCTGAATTTGCCAACTCCGCCAAGCCCCGACAGGCTCGAATTTGGTTTTGGATTTCCGCCGCTGATCACGATGCCGGTTGCATTCGATCCACCAGCGGTGTTGCTGGCCATCTCCGCTGTTCCGCCATTCGAAGCGGAAGGCGCGGCCGAGCCGCCCGGCACACCAGGTTTTTTGCCCTCGGGTGAAATCGCCACGCGCGCCGACAAATTTCCGTCGGGCACTGTCACCACAGGTGCGGGCGGCGCCGGAGAAGCAGAGAGAGCGATCAGCGTTCCCATCGATCCAGCCGGCGCATTTGACGCTGAGGGCGCAACTTCCGGCGCGGCGGCCAGTTCGCCATCCTGCTTATGCGCGCCAAGCCGCGGCGTGGAACCCGCGTTAATTTCAAGCTTCGGTTTTGCGGGGCCGTTTTGCTGGGCCATCAAACTGACTTCCGCGGGCCGCTGCTCCAGATTCGGCAGATCCTGCGAAGGCACCTCCGTTGTCGCCACCGTCTTTCTTGCTTTTGGGTGAAGTTTTCTCAAGGTCTGCTCGCTGATCTCCAGGCGCGGCCGGGGCGGCGCGGGCACCGAAGCCAGATGCACCACGTTGGGCATGTCCGGCAAAATCTTTGGCGCTTCCAGAGGCGCGGCGGGATTCACCAGGGTCTGCCGCGGATGGGTCGGACGCGAAGGATCGGTGAAGATTCGCTGGCGTGGATGAAATGCATCCGCGCCTTCCGCGGGCGGCGGCTCGGCGGGAGCTTTGGCGCGCGGCGCCGCTTTCTTTGCACGCGGCATGTTCAGCAGTGGAAGATCGTCAATCGGCCCGGACCAGGTCAGCTGCGTATTGTCGAAGGCGGAATTGTGTTTTGCCGACAATGGCAGATCGGGCCACGGAATCAGCAGCAACAGGATCTGGAGAAGCGCGGCCAGCAGGATCGCGCGGCTCGGCGCGGGGTGCTCCACACGGCAATCGCGAAGGACGTAGACGAGTGGCACCGCGCCCGTCATGCGCGTTCGCTGAAAAAATACCGGGATGTTGCTGAAAAAATTCTGGTGAAAACTGTCCCAGGCGATGTCCAGCTTGGGCTCCAGCGTGCCGGGCAAAACGATATGCGGAGGATAGAGCTCCGCCTGGCCGAGTAAATCATTTGGATTGACCTGGTACCGCTTGCCCATAAACCTCTGATTGTATCGCGCCCGGCGCAGCCGCGCGTTTTTTCCGATCCATTGAAGGACTCTGAAATAGATGAACTGGGCAGAACTAAGGTTTACTCGGAGCGGGGCCTCTCCGGCAGACTGGGGGGACGAAACCTGTAAAAAGTCAGCGCCGCATCGCCCTGACGCAGCACTCGGACTCGTTCGAGATTACCAGAGGTTTCGGGAAGGTCAAGCGAACGTTGGTGTTCGGCGATAACCACTGCGTTTTCAGCAAGCAAATTAGCGTCACCCAAGAATGCGAGCACGGTTTTGTACTGATCCGTTTCGGCGTAAGGCGGATCGAGGAAAAGAATATTAATGCCGCCATTTGAAGCTGATGGTTCTTTGGCGAGACGCTCAAGAGCCTTCATCGCATCCGACGCCACAACTCGCGCACCACTTCGAATGTCCAGCGCTTCCAGATTTTTCCTGATGAGCGCCGCCGTGGGCGGATGCTTCTCCACGAAAATCGCTTCGCGCGCACCGCGGCTGAGCGCTTCGATCCCCACTGCGCCCGTTCCTGCGAACAAATCCATAAATCGCGCGTCGACTATCAATTCGCCGAGGATATTGAACAGAGTTTCGCGTAGCTTGTCGCCGGTGGGGCGCAGCGCCATGCCCTTGATGCTTTTCAACTGACGGCTACGAAATTTTCCGGCGATGATACGCATAAGCGGCGAGCCTTAGCCGATCCGTGCCAGATGATAGCGCCGCTGCCACTGCGGCGGCAGAAGCCGCAGCATGTGTTGCAGGGTTTCTTTTTGCGCGGGTTCCTCAACCAGCAGAAACGCCTCTTTTCTTGCGCGCTCCAGCAGTTCGCGATCGCGCAAGGGATTCGCCACATGGAAGCCGAGTTCGCCGGATTGCCGCGTGCCGAAGAATTCTCCCGGCCCGCGAATCAGTAAATCCGTTTCGGCAATTTCGAATCCGTTCGTGGTGCGCACCATCGTTTCCAGCCGCGCGCGGCCGTCGTCGGTCATGCGCCCCGGCGCCACCAGGATGCAATGCGATTTCTGTGCGCCGCGGCCGATGCGCCCGCGTAGCTGGTGCAGTTGAGCCAGACCGAAGCGTTCCGCATGCTCGATCACCATCACCGTGGCGTTCGGTACGTCCACGCCGACCTCGATTACGGTGGTCGCGACCAGAATCTGGACTTCATTCCGCCGGAATCGCTGCATCACGTCGTCTTTTTCTTCGCTGGACATCCGCCCGTGCAGCAGACCCACTTTCAATTTCGGAAAAACATCGCGCGAAAGCCGCTCGTACTCTTCCATCGCGGCCTTGAGTTCCAGCTTCGATTCCTCGATCACCGGATAGACGATGTAGCCTTGGTGCCCGGCTTCGACTTCACGGCGCAAAGATTCCCAGACGCCGGGAAGATGTTTTTCCGTGGTCATGCGAGTCTCAATTGGCGTGCGCCCCGGAGGTAGTTCGTCCAGAACGGAAACGTCGAGGTCGCCATAAAGAGTAAGAGAGAGCGTGCGTGGAATCGGCGTGGCGGTCAGCACCAGCACGTGCGGCGCGAAGCCAGTCTTTGCCGCTTTGTCCATCAGCCGTTTGCGTTGCAGCACCCCGAAGCGGTGCTGCTCGTCAATGGCCACGAATCCGAGGCGCGCGAATTCCACTTCGTCCTCGATCAGTGCGTGCGTGCCAATCACCAGGCGCGCTTCGCCTGTTCGAATTCGTTCGCGAGCCGCGGCCTTCTCCGCGGGTTTCAAGCCGCTGATCAGGAGCTCCGCCGTGTATCCGCCCGGTGCCAGAATCCGTCGCGCGGAAAGAAAATGCTGCACGGCCAGAATTTCCGTGGGCGCCATCAAAGCGGCCTGGCAGCCATTTTCCATGGCGATCACCGCGGCCTGCATCGCCACAATCGTTTTCCCGCTGCCGACGTCGCCTTGCAACAATCGGTTCATCGGCACGGGTTTTTCCAGGTCGGCGGCGATTTCCGCCAGCACGTGTTTTTGCGCCCCCGTCGGCTTGAATGGCAGAATGCGTTTCAACGCCTCGCGCACTTTGTCTTCCCGTACGCGAAACGCGATGGCGTTTTCCTTGCGCTGTGCCTTACGACCCAGCGCCATGCTTAGCTGATAAAGGAAAAACTCCTCGAAGATCAGCCGTTGCTGCGCCGGCGAGCGAAAAAGATTCAGCGCCTCCAGCGATTCCTCGGCCGGAGGGAAATGCGTGTGGATCAACGCTTCACGCCGCGAAGGGTAGTGCAGTTTTTCCCGCAGCGCGGCCGGCAAAACATCGGGGATATTCGAATCCAGATTCTGCAGCGTGCTATAAATCGCGCGGCGGATCATCCGCGAGCCGAACGTGCCGACGGCCTCATAGATCGGCACGATGCGCCCCATCTCGGTCGAATCCACTTCCTCGCTGCTTAGCACTTCAATCTGCGGGTTTACCATCTCGCGCCGCGCGGGGCGCAGTTTGTCGATCTCCACCTTGCCGTGCATGATCAATTGCTGCCCGGCCTTCAACCGGTCTTCCAGGTAGCCGCCGTGAAAAAATTTGCAGGGCAGCGAACCGCTGTCGTCCTGCACAAGCAGGTGATAGATGGCGTCGCGGCCGTACATGCCACGCACGGCTTGCCCGCTCATTACCCGGGCGCGCAGCGTGTAGGTGCCGCCGGGTTGGACATCTTTGATCCTGGAAAAATGGATGCGATCTTCGTAACGAAACGGCAGGTAGTTCAGCAGATCTTCCAGGGTGTGAATGCCGCGCTTGGCAAGGAGTTCGGCGCGATTCGGGCCGACTCCCTTGACCATGCGCACTTCGGTTTGCAGGCTGATGGGCATCCTTCCTTCTTTATATCATCCCCGCCTAAGCTTCGCTTTTCGTGAAACTTGCGCCACCGGCATGCGTATCGTTAGAGTGGGCTGTCGCAGTGTGTTTAAGCTCAGGAGGCTGCCTTGCCGGACGCACGATTAACAGGGTCGGAAAAGCGCGCGCTTATTTTGTGGATTTTTTTCGGCGCGCTGGGCCTGCTGTTCGCGCAACGCTATTTCTTCCGCGCCTTCCCGGAAGCCGCGGTGGATTTCAAGGTCTCGCGCACCGAAGCGCAGTTGCGCGCTAAATATTTCGTGCAGAGTCTCGGCGAGAATCTGGATGGCTACCAGTCCACCATCACTTTCCAGGTAGACGATAACGCGAAGACTTACCTGGAACGCGAACTCGGCTTGCAGGAAGCCAATCGCCTGATGTCTTCCGAACTGAACATCTGGTTCTGGGAAGTCCGCTTTTTCAAACCGCAACAGGAAGAAGAGTTTCAGGTGAGGGTAAGCCCAGCCGGGAAAGTGGCCGCTTACAGCCACAAGATCGAAGAAGCGCGCGGCGCGAAATCGTTGAGCCGGGAAGAAGCGCTGTCCGCAGCTCAGCAGTTTCTGCAAACCAAGGTTGGCGCCAGCCTGGACAATTGGAATTTTCTGCCGGAGGAAGCGAATTCGGAGACGCGGCCGAACCGCTTGGACTGGTCCTTCACCTGGGAGCGAAAGAATTTCAAGGCCAAGGATGCGCCATACCGGCTGGTCGTGGGTCTCCAGGGCGACCAGATCGGCAGCGCGCAAGAATTCTTGCAAGTTCCGGAAGCGTGGGCTCGCTCGTATCAACACCTGCGCTCGACCAATGTTCTTTATAACCAGGTTGCGCTGATCCCTTTCGGCTTCCTCCTTGGCGCTGCGCTGTGGCTGGGGATTTCCCTGATGCGCCAGGACAAAACTTCCTGGAGTGCCGCGCTGAAGCTCGGCGGGCTGGTGGCTATCCTGTATTTCTTGATGCAGGCGAATGATTGGAATTCCATCCGCGCAGGCTATGACACGCACCAGGCTTACTCAAGTTTCCTTTCAACCAGCTTGGCGAAATTATTGCGCGATGCATTGCTCGCCGGCCTCATGGTCGCGCTGGTGCTGCCCGGAGCGGAACCACTGTATCGCGCAGCGCAACCCGCCCGGTTGCGTTTGTATCAGGCATTCAGCAGGCGCGGGATTCGTTCGAAGGAATTCTTCAGTTCCTCGGTGGTTGGCATTTCGATGGCGGCCGCACACATGGGCTTCATCGTGGCGTTCTACCTGATTGGAAGCAAGTTCGGCGTGTGGGCGCCACAGGATTTGAATTATTCAGACGTGGTGAACACATCTTTCCCGTGGATTGCGGGCGTGGCGATTGGCGTGATGGCGGCGACCAGCGAGGAATTTCTCTTCCGCCTGTTCGCAATTCCCTTTCTCGAAAAAATGACCGGCTCACGTGTCCTGGCCGTGATTCTCCCCGCATTTTTCTGGAGCTTTCTGCACAGCGCGTATCCCCAGGAACCCGGATACATCCGCGGCATTGAGGTGGGGCTGATCGGCATCCTTGCGGGCGTGGTGATGTTGCGCTGGGGAATCGTAGCGACGCTGATCTGGCATTACACGGTGGACGCGTCTCTCGTCGGCATGTTGCTGATCCGGTCGGACAATTTGTATTTCAAGATTTCCGGCGTCGTCGTAGGGCTTGCGGCGGTTGCGCCGCTGGCCTGGTCTGGCATCTCCTATCTTGCGCGCGGAAGTTTCGAAGCGGTGGAGGACCTGCTCAACGAAGCGGAACCTGTGGGAGAGATCTCGCTTGAGCGCCAGCCGGCGGCAGTGGCGGAAACGAAGCTTACTTCCCGACGTTACGATCCACTTACCACGGGAACGATCGGCTTTCTGGCCTTGTGCGTCATCGTGGGCGGGTCGCTGGCGTTCGCGTTCAAGCGCGAGAGAATCGGCGATTACCTGCACTTATCCGTGAACAGCCGAATGGTCGTCAGCCGCGCGAATGCGGTGATGCGCGCGCGCGGCTTCGATCCGAAAAGTTTTCACAGTGCCGCGCAATTCGTGGACACCACCAATCCGCTGGCGAACGAATACCTCCGGCGCAGGCTTTCCATTGGCCAAATCAACAGCATTTACGCGGGACGCGTGCCGGGAGCACTCTGGCGCGTGCGCTATTTCCGCGATTCCCAGCCGGAAGAGTTTGCGATCGTGCTGAAGCCTGACGGCTCGCTGCACGCCTTTCGCCACACACTGGCGGAAGCGGCGAACGGCGAGAATTTGCCCAAGGAAGAAGCGCAAGCCATCGCCGAAAAATTCCTGCGCGAGGAAAAGCAGATTGACCTGGGCGCCTGGAAACTCGTGGAAGCCAATTCCGACAAACGCCCCCACCGCACCGACCACACGCTGACCTGGCAGCAGATTGCACCGCTCGATCCGGAAAGCGTCGGCGCGAAGAACTCCGCTGACCATGCGTTCGCGCGCATGGACGTGCAGGTGCTCGGCGACGAGCCCGCCAACTATCGCACGTACGTGAAAATCCCCGAGGAGTTTACGCGTAAACAGGAAGAGCTGAATCTGCCGAGGACACTCTTCACGATCGGGGTATACGGGCTTTTCCTGGCTCTGGCGATCTGCGTTCTGGTTTTCTATTTCCTGCGCCTGCGTTCGCAGCCCGCTGGAACGGTGCCGTGGCGCCGTTTGACGCTGTGGGGCCTTGTGGGCGGCGGGGTGTTTCTCATCGGATTCCTGCTCGGCAAGGGCACTCCCACTCTGATCATGCAGTATCCGACCGCGATCTCTTTGCGAATATTCTTCGCAACATTCGGCGTGGGCCTTTTTCTTATCACGGCATTCATCGGCGGAGGGATGGTGCTCCTCTTCGGCCTGGCGTGGTCGTTCGGGGCGCGCGCCTTCGGCTCTGAGAAAATCCCCACGTGGCTCGGGATGCCTGGGGAATATTATCGCGACGCCTTCTGCATCGCGGTAGGAGGGACCGGTCTTCTGGTCGGCTTGCGGCGATTGCTGGGCGCGGCCGACGCATGGTGGCCAACACTTCACCGAGCGTTGCCAGCCAATTTTGGCGAATCGTTTGACGCGCTTTATCCGGCGGCCGGCTTAATCGCAGGGGCAATCGTTAGAGGGTTGCTGATAACGGGCACATTGGCCCTGGCAGGTGCGTTTCTGGGGGCGGAGCTTCGTGTGCGTTGGTTGCGTCTGGCTCTCTTTCTTGCGCTGGCCGCTTCGTTGGTTTCCGATTGGGGGAGTTCCGGTGATTTCCTGAAGCAACTCCTCACCTCCGCACTGATTCTCGGAGTCGTTGTCTTCGGGTTCCGGCGGGTGGTGCGCTTCAATCTGCTGGGATGCTTCCTGGTAGTCGCAAGCGTGGCGTTGCTGGGAGGCGCGGTGGAGTTGGTCAGCCAGGGGAATGGGTTTTATCGCTCACAGGGCCACCTGGTTCTGGCGGCGCTGGTTCTTCTGCTGGCTTGGCCATTGGTGGCTTGGCGGATGGGGTCTCGAAAGAACTTAGTAGCCTAGACAAGCGTATATACCTGGGGAGCATTTCGGGCATCGAACCAAAGGAGTGGTCCCGGGTGGTTAAGCTTGTGTCCTTGAGACTCTGCTTACAAAAGAGGCTCTCGAGCGTCCAATCAGTGTATCGGTTGTGTAGCCTGCAGCCTGGCCGTCCGCCGATTCACCAAAGTCTCTTGTTTCAATAAGTTACACAAGAGTCGGCAGAGAGAAACAAGCGATGCCTCTACCCCGTTTGGCTTTTGCGTTAGCTGACGATAGCGGCCAGCCTGGCACCCCCGGTGCAGCGCTGGCATCGGGGACCTCCTTGACTCATCTTGAAGAACGGGCCCTAGTCCAGGAAGCTCAGGCGGGCAGCCGTCTCGCGTTCGAGGAGCTTGTCCGCCGCTACGACCGGGACGTCCTCCGCCTAGCTCTGAACCTGATGAAGCGCACCGAGGACGCCCGGGACGTCTACCAGGAAGCGTTTCTGAAGGTGTACCGCAACCTGCACCGGTTCCGTTTCGAATGCAGCTTTTACACCTGGCTCTACCGCATCGTCACCAACGTCTGCCTGGACCACCTTCGCCGCCGCCAGGCGCGCCCGGAAGACCAAGCCCCCGAATTGCATCCCGCCCATTACGAAGAGGGCATCACGGATTTCTTTGAACGCCAGAAGGAGCAGCGCCCATCTTCCGATCCCGAACGCCACCTGATCGGCCAGGAAATCAAGCAGCGGCTTGCCTGCGCCATGGAACGGCTGTCGCCGCGCGAGCGCATCGTTTTTGAAATGAAGCATT
>DATHOY010000141.1:0-7064 GCA_035484435.1 Vulcanimicrobiaceae bacterium
CACATCTACGCCAATGTTCCGGACGCCGGCATGGTGGTGGAATCCATCGACCGCAAAACCGGCGCCGTCACCAAGTGGCCGCTGAAAGGCCTGAAAGGGAATTACGCCATGGCCCTCAACGAAGAGGACCACCGCCTCTTCACCGTCACGCGCAAGACCCCGATGCTCGTCGTCTTCGACACGCAAACCGGCAAAGAAGTCGCGCGACTCCGCGCCGCCGGCGAATGCGACGACGTGTTCTTCGACGCTTCCCGCAAACGCATCTACGTCATCGGCGGCGAAGGCATCATCACCGTGATCGAGCAGAAAGATCCCGATCACTACGAGCTAATCACCAACGTCCCCACCACCATCGGCGTTCGCACCGGCTACTGGTACGCCAAACGCGACCGCTTCTATGTCGGCGTTCCCGCCAAAGGCAACGAGCCTGCCCAGGTCTGGACCTACGAAGCCGAAGACTAGCGCATGGCTCCCAGGCGGCGCGAAATAGCTACGACCCAAGCGCAACCTCCGGCACGCCGCCGGTAAAGCCGTGTCCAGTGTTGTAGGGGATGGGCTTGCTTGTCCTGAGTCTGGCCGAAGGGCCCATCCCCCCAAAGCTAATCTTCGTCGTCGTTTCCGTCATCTCCCGTAGGCCGCAGGGCGTGTCTCGAAACGTAATCCGCCACGGTTCTGCCCAGCATGTTTCCGCGTACGCACGATGTTCGGTAATGAATCCCCCCAAACACGCGCGCGTCGGCGATTTCCATTGTCGCGTCCGTGAAACTCGCAAACGAACGCGTCTTTCCGGGAAGTGTCTCCGAATCAAGACTAAACGCCGTGTTCTCTCCAAACCTGGCGGCCAGGATGAACGCAGCTGAACCGCTCACCGTGGAATGTCCTGACGGATACTCGGGATGCGCCGGAGTGCCGCCCGGAAAGAAATCCAGCCAGGGTATCCACGCTGGGTCCGAATCCGCGGGGGTGAACCCGTCCCGGATCGCCGTGATCGGCCGCCAGAATACGTAGCGGTATTTGCCATCCCAGCACGCGATGCCCGCGTCCGCCATCGACACATTCAGCAAAGCGAAGAGGTGCGCATTCTCGGTGAATGACAACCCGCGTTCCACAGAGAGTTGCGCGGCAATCCGGTTCCAATAAAGCGGTGTATTTCCTGCCCAAAACAGCGCCAAGTCCGACTGGTCCTGCGTGCGCCCCGATCCGGAGTACACGCCCATCTTAAACAGTTCATCGAGATCAGCAGCGTACTCCGGGCTGTTGAGCGCGAATGGAGGCGGCAAACGGAACTGCGATGGCCGCGTCAGGACCCAGGGCGTCATGGTAGCGAACTGTGGTCCCGCCCCGGACACTCCAGGCAATTGGTTGGGCAATCCCTGTGGCGTTGGCCGCCATGCGCCAATGGCCGCCTGTGTCCCGACGATGCTCTGCACTCCAAGGAACGGCGGCGGTGCAGGCGCGATCCCATCCGTCAACCTCCAGGCCCAAATGGCGTCCGCAACGGTTTGTCCCCAGGCGACCCCCGCGGCGATGGATTGAGCTTTCTCCGTGGAGGCGAGTGCCGCAAGCGATGCGTCGTGTTGCGTCTTGAGCGTTGCGGCCTGTGCGGGATACAAATCGACCAGGATCACGTATGCGGCCTGAATCGCCGCCGCCCTCTCAGAAGCGTTGTGTGGTGCGGCTGGTTTTACATGTAGCGGTTGAAAGCGCCGGTCGATGCCGTTAACCGCGTCAAAAACTGACGCGGAAACGAGCGCAACCACGCGCGTAGACACCAGTGGATTCGTGCCGCCGGCAAGAACCGTCGTGTTCATGACGCCGATCCACTCCAGCACTGTGTCGGGCGCGGCAGCCGACACCGGTGCGGGACCGGCAGCAACCAGCGCCACAATAAGCAATGCACTCCAGAACATCGCGCCTGCCCTCCGCCGGCAATGGAACAGGAATAGGCCCAAATCAAACGCAGTTATATTGCGATTCATTTTTCCTCCATGTGGGCGGAGGCAGCGTTATTACGGGCTAGCGGGCTGTTTGCTTTGACCTGGCAAATCGCGCGTCAGCAGGAAGCGCTACCGTGGGGCACCAACTCGTCGGTAGCAGTGGCGAGTTCCTAGCGTTCTATGCCTCTTATGCGCGCAAGTCAAGTGAATCTGTTGCTACTTCTAACGGGCAGCGCGCTCTTTCTTAGCTCAGTTGTTGTCTTGGGTGGCCTGCCTGGCGATCTTGCAAAGGTGCGTCCGTTCTTCGTTTTTGCTCCATTTCTCCGATATCTCGTTCCTTCCCGTGAAGGATATACCACCCAGAATGTGCAATATCCGGCTGCTGCTGCGTTCTCATCGTCAGCGCCTCTTGGCTTAAGGTCGGGTGCCATTGCGCTCGGGGCGGCATAATGCCAGAATCAGCGTATTGCTGGCATTTGGCCCGGCGCCCTTGGTGGGGAGCTTGGCCTTGGCACCTTTGGCCGCTCCCCGGTGTCTAATACCTAGAGCGGACAAAGGTTGGGGCTTAGCGCAGTAAATGGATGCCCAACCCAGCAGTGCCAGCAGGCCCCAGGTTGCTACTCGCAGGTGGGGCAGAAAGGCCGACCGTGTCCGATTGGGCCAGCACACTTTCGTGGGGTAGAGACGAATCCCAGCTTGTCACCGAGCTGCAAGCAGGCTCGGAGACCGCCTTCGACTGGCTCGTCAATCACTACCACGCTCCCGTTTACAACTTGATCCTCGGGATGCTGGGAGACACCGCGGACTCCGCCGACGCCGCTCAGGAAGTTTTCTTGAAAGCCTTCAAAGGAATTCGCAGCTTTCGCCAGGGCAGCTCGCTGAAGACCTGGCTCTACCGCATCGCCATTCGCGAAGCCCTGAATCACCGCCGCTGGTTCAAGCGCCACAATCAGAAAAATGTTTCCATCGATGCGGAGCCGGCGGAAGGCTGCTTGGCCATAGAGATTGAAGATTTGAGCGCGACTCCGTTTGAGCAGCTCGCGGCCCACGAAATTCAGGTCGCAGTCCAGGGAGCGCTGCAGCAGGTGCCGGACGTATTTCGCAGCGCGGTGATTTTGCGCGACATCGAAGGCCTCAGCTACGAGGAAGTGGCCGAAGTGCTGGAATGCAGCGTGGGCACGGTGAAGTCGCGCATCCTGCGCGGGCGGCGCTCCTTGAAAGAGATTCTGGAGCCGCTGCTGGCGGAAAAAT
Organism: Vulcanimicrobiaceae bacterium; assembly: GCA_035484435.1. Taxonomy (GTDB): domain Bacteria; phylum Acidobacteriota; class Terriglobia; order Acidiferrales; family UBA7541; genus Acidiferrum. The sequence goes on from DATHOY010000141.1 coordinate 3,189, forward strand.
CGCTGCACAGCAAAACTGCAGAGCGCGACACCCAGACCCCGGAAACGCACTGGCGCAATGCGGAAGCTGTGCGCGAAGCCGCGGCGACCGCTTCGGGAACAGCTTTCTCAGAGCAGGTTGGTCTTCAAATGGCCTACATACGGGTTTCGGCGCCGGCAACGGCAGAAAGTTTGACGCGCCCGCAGACAGCGCGCGAGGAGAAATCATGACGTGCGATAGAGTCCATCGCCGCCTCGCCGGTTATCTGGACGATGCGAGTGTATCGGCGGCGCGCTCCGCGGAGCGCGTGGCCATCCGGCAACATCTGGAAAATTGCGAACCCTGCCGCGAGGAGTTGCAGCGCTACCGCAAGCTGGCCGTATTGATGTCGCGCGTGCCGCGCGCCGTCCCTCCCGCGGATCTCGCCGTGAAAATTAAAGTGGCCGCTTCCCAGGCTCAGGCTACCCAGGATTGGAGCGGGCGCTGGCAGTGGGTAAAGGACCGCTCGGAAATTCTGATGGACAACGTGTTTCGTCCGCTGACAGTCCCGGCCACGGGTGGATTTTTCTCCGCCATCGTGATCTTTGTGTTTGTGTTGCAAATGATGCTGCCGGGAATTTCTGTTCAGGCCGATCCCAACGATGTGCCGACGGTGCTGTTGCAACCCGCGGAACTGATTTCGCTCTCCGACATGCAGGCTTCGGCGGAGATGCAGCATCCCGATGTCGGCCTGCAGCACGAGTTGTTGGTAGACGTAATCGTGGACGCGCAAGGGCAGATGTCCACCTACGAAATTATTGTTGGCCCGGACACGCCGGAGATGCGCCATCAACTCGACCAGGTGCTGCTGTTCTCCCGCTTCCGCCCGATGATGAGCTTCGGCCGCCCCACGCCCGGCGGCCACGTAGTTCTAAGCTTCAGCGCAGTCCACGTCCGCGGCTAAATCGTAGCGGCCACCTTCAGGTGGCCCAGCCTACTTTTGTGGTGGGTGCCTTTCCCCGACTTTGTAGTGGCCAGTCTTTAGACTGGTCCCTCTTCGCACTACCCGATTCGTAATCTGAAAACTCGCTCCCTCCTCCTTTACTTCCTCAACCTCCTTTTTCCTCCCCTGTCCTCCCGGCCAGCTTTCCCTTTGTAAACGCCTGTTCCTTTCCCCCGAGTCCTTTCCCACCCCATCGTGTTCAATGGAAGCAGGAGTTTTCCTCATGCGTACCACCCTTCGCCTCTTCACACTACTGACCGCGCTGCTACTTGGCGCCATGCTCTTGACGCCCGCGCTGCACGCGGCTGCTTCCTCGCGTCCCCAGGGAAATTCGCCGGAATCGATTCTGCTGAATGCCGCGAATCACGACCGCGTTTCGATGGGCTTGCAGCCGTTTCAATGGGACGCAAACCTGGCCGCCGCCGCGCGCCAGCACGCGTTACGCATGGCACAGCGCAGCACGCTGTCGCACCAGTTTCCCGGCGAGCCACCGTTGCAGGAACGCGCCATGCAGGCCGGCGCGCGTTTCAGCCTGATTGCAGAGAACGTAGCCGAAGGGCCGTCCCCGCAGCATTTGCATGTGCAGTGGATGAATTCCCCACCGCACCGCGCAAATCTCCTTGACCGCGAGCTGAACTCCATCGGCATCGCGGTGGTGCAGAGCGGCAACCTGCTTTTCGCGGTACAGGATTTTTCGGTCGGCGTGCCGCAACTGAGCATCGAGCAGCAGGAATCGCAGATCGATTCGCAACTCTCCGCGCGCGGCATGCGCGTGGTCGACGCGGCCCTGGATGCCCGCAAAACCTGCGGAATGGATCGCGGCTGGGCCGGCCAGCAACCGTTTGCGGTACTCCGGTATGAGACCTCCAGCTTGAACACCTTGCCGCAAGATATCGAGCAAAAACTGCGCACAGGCAAGTATCACTCCGCCGCCGTCGGCGCCTGCGACGCCAGCGGCTCCGCCGGCGGATTCACCCGCTTCCGCATAGCCATCCTCCTCTACTGACCCGCGTCCGCTGTAGCATAGGCTTTAGCCTGTGCGCTTTCCTCTCTGTAGGGGAGGGGCTTGCCCCTCCCGCTGCCGCAGCACCACCCAAACTCAATTTGGACAACTTCCTTCTCTCAATGCCCCAGCGCCGGTGTCATCCCGAATCCCGCGGTTTTGGCGGGATGAGGGATCTGTTTTTCGTTCTTTAACTACACGCAGAACGTCAACAGCCGGGCAGGTTCACGCCAATTCCAACTTGCCTTTTCCCCCAAATCCGATAAACTCCCTCCCATGACGTTCTCGTTTTATACCTACGCATGGCGATTTACCTTCCGGAACATCCGGCAGCGAGAGGCCACCGTCTAGTTCGAGAGCATCAAAAGACTTTTGGCCCACTCGCACCGAGTGGGCTTTTTTGTTTTCGGGCGGCAGAAAACGCGAAAGGGAACAAGCCACCATGATTATTTCCATGAAGCTCCATTCAACGCGCGAAGAAATCGACGAAGTAACCGGCATCGTCAAGCACTACGGCTACAAGGTCCACTCCATCGAAGGCGAAGAGCGCGTCGTGATCGGCGTAGTCGGCGTCGGCGACGTCACCGCCTGCATGGAATCCGTCGAGGCCATGCCGCAGGTCGAAAAGGTAGTGCGCATCACCGCCCCCTACAAATTCGTCAGCAAGGAATTCCGCCCCGGCAAGACCCGCATCAAGGTCAACGGCGCCGAAATCGGCGGCGACGAATTCGCCGTAATTGCCGGGCCATGCTCCGTCGAAAGCGAAGACCAGATCATGCGCTCCGCCGAAGCCGTAGCCAAAGCAGGCGCAAAGTTCCTCCGGGGCGGCGCCTTCAAGCCGCGCACGTCGCCCTACGATTTTCAAGGCATGGAAGAGGAAGGCCTGAAACTCCTGCAAAGAGCCAAGAAGTCCACCGGCCTCGCAATCGTCACCGAAGTAATGGGCGACCGCGACGTGGATCTCGTCGCGCAGTACGCCGACGTAATGCAGGTAGGCGCCCGCAACATGCAGAACTTCATGCTCCTGAAAGCCCTCGGCAAATGTGGCCGCCCCATCCTCCTGAAGCGCGGCCTGAGCAGCAGCATCAAGGAACTCCTCATGAGCGCCGAATACATCGTGGCCCACGGCAATCCCGACGTGATTTTGTGCGAGCGCGGCATCCGCACCTTTGAAACCGCCACGCGCAATACCTGCGACATCGCGGCCATCCCCGCACTGAACGAATTGACCCACCTGCCGATTATTCTGGATCCCAGCCACGCCACCGGAAAGCGCAGCCTGGTGCCGGCGGTGGCACGCGCCGGCGTAGCCATCGGCGCCGACGGCCTGATCGTGGAAGTGCATCCCGCCCCCGAAAAAGCCATCAGCGACGGCGCCCAGTCCCTGGACCTGCCGCAATTCGAAAAAATGATGCTCGACCTGCGCCCCTACATCGATCTGTGGGAAACATCGCGCAAAAGCGAATCCCTCGCCGCCGCCAATTAGACCGCCAGCGGCGATGGTCACGCTTTGAGACCGCCAGTTGCTGCGCCAGGAAACGATGCACATTTTTCCACAGACTCACCGCTACTAGTGCCGCCGCGCGGTTTGTAGAATAGCCGTCGCGCTTCTTTTGGGAGGAACTCCATGCTGTTTGCTATCGTCTCTCGCGGCAAGAATCTTGGAATCCGTTTGCTTCCCCATCGGTTCGAAGACGACCGGTACCACGTCAGCCTGGGCAAGCAGGGCCCATACATTCCGGTGTCCGATTACCGCGATATCCCTTCCTACCTGGCGAATGGCTATTCGCTGCAGATGAGCTCCAGTGAGCGCAAACCGACTCTGATAAGACCTGAATCAATCCATGGATGGAAGTAAGAGGCGCTACCCAGTTCCGGCTCAAAGCACCGGCCTCGGGAGCCCGCTCCCCAG
>DATHOY010000142.1:0-16995 GCA_035484435.1 Vulcanimicrobiaceae bacterium
GCGCTATCGCCAAGCGGTCGAGCGCTTCGGCCCCTACAGCCGCGACGCCCGTCATTGGGAGCACGAACGCCACGAGGCGTACGAGCGCCGCGAGCATCTGCGCCACGAATATCGCGAGCACCATCGCGACCGCGACGACCGTTACTAATCCGCATCTTTGAGTGCGGGAGCGAAGCTCCCGCTTTTACGGACTAACTGACTCGCAAGACTCAAATGTGAAGAAGGCCTCGACTAACCCCGAGGCCTTCGCACTTCAAGTCCCGTAGAGCGCGGCACAAAACAAAAAGGGCACCCAAGCAGCGGGTGCCCTTTCTTATTACCTATGATTCGCGATTATTCCGCGTGCACCAGCGGCTCATCCGAAAACACCGCCGCAAACCGCTTCGCCTCATCCTGGTCGTGCAACATCACCACCGGCACGATCCGCAACGACTGCTTGCACAGATGGCACTGCACGCCTTCTCCCTGCACGTCCTGCAGAAAACCATCCGTAAACTTATACTCTGTCCGCTCGCGCCGGGCCTTCTTCTGGCTCTTCGCGCCGCAATGAGGACAAGTAAATTCCACTACGTCCTGCTGCGGATCGCGGTCCAGAGCTGCCCAACCCGTGCGGCGCACGCCGACAACTTCGGGTAGATGCCTCTCCATTGCGTCTCCTCCTTGGATCCACGTCCGACAATTCGATGCCCCGAACATTCGTTTGGATGTAACTAAATTTTAATTTAACTTTCGAATATCTCGAACGCTTCAACCTAGTAGAAACACATTACTTGCTGTCTAAACGCTGATTCCGCCGTCCTTTTGACACAACTCCATTTCTCTTCTCAGTGACCTCTGTGCGTTTCCTCTGCGTCCTCTGTGTTAACTCCTTTTCTTCGGGTCACGTCTACAACGGGCACTTCGCTCGCTCCACGGTGTCCAACATCACAGAGGACGCTAGCACCTCACATCCCTGCGAGCACGGCGCTGGTCTCCGGATCGCAACCTCCGGAGGCTGGCGCCGCAAATTCCCACGGCTCGCAGGAGTTTTTCCGGAGGTGTGTGATGACTCTCGATGTCCAACGTGTGTCCGGCCCATCCGAAAACGAATTCGGTTCACTCAGCAGTTGCCTCGTCGAAGGCGATCCGCAATCCGAAAAACGCGCCCGTCGTATCAAGCAGCGCGCCGTAGCCGTTTCGATCATCCTGCAAAGCCTCGCTCTCGTAGCGCTGGTTCTTTTCCCGCTGCTCAGCAAAGGCGAACGCATCTCACTGCAATACGCCACGCCGATTCCCCCCTACGCTCCCATAGGTGTCCACCATCCCGCTCCTTCCGATCCAGGTCGGCGTATTCCTGCACCATGCCGGTTCTGCCAGCCACCCAGCGTGCCAACAACAATTTCCTTGCACGTTCCAGATCCGTCTCCGTTACCCAGCGGCCCCGACGGAGATCCAATCCCCGGAGCTCCGCCGATGCCCGGCGTCGACGGAGGATATTCTCCGCCAACGTCACGTCCCGATCCTCCGCGACGCGAAGACCAGCCTGCCATAGTTCGCCGTGCAATCAGCGAACCCGCGCAAATGGCCCAACTCATCCGTCGAGTCGAGCCCAGCTATCCGGCCCTCGCCAGACAAATTCAGCGCGAAGGACGCGTGGAACTTCACGCGCTCATCTCCACCGAAGGACGAATCGAATCGCTCGAAGTAATCTCCGGCGATCCCCTCTTCCTCCAATCGGCTCTAGCCGCGGTCCGCGAATGGCGCTATCGCCCCACCATCCTCAACGGCCGCCCCATCGAAGTGGACACCCGCATAACGGTCATCTACACACTGAGCCGATGAAATCCCTTTTGAGTGCGGGAGCGGAGCTCCCGCTTTCGAGGTGTTCACTCAGCCGCGCAAATCAAATTTCCATTTGTAGCCTTACCCGCGCACGCCCGAGCCGACCTCGATTCCCACAAAAAAGCCGGCGCTCGTCGCCGGCTTCCATTTCTTCCTCCAGTTTTCTCTGCGAACCTCAGCGCTCTCCGCGCCTCTGCGTTATCCTTTTCTTTCTGTTCCCCTACAAAACCGGCTCCCCCGAATATTTCCCAATCGCCTCCCGCGCCAAATCCCGCAACCTAACAATCTCCTGCAACTGATGTGGATCATCGTCACGCAGTTCCCGCGAAGGATAAATCGGCGGCGACAACGTAATCGTCACACTGGTCGGCCTCGGCAAATAAGTCCCGTCAGCTAAAAACCTCCGCGTCCCCTTCAACGACACCGGAATCACCGGCGCACCCGTCGCCACGGCCCCGCGAAACGCTCCCAACTGAAACGGCCGCACGCCGCTCTCTGGCGTAAACGTTCCCTCTGGGAAAACAAACACCGAATCGCCCCGCTGCAGGCAATCTTCCATCTGGTGCACCTGCTTCAAGCGCGAGCCCGCGTCGTGCCGATTGAACGACAGATGCCCCATCTGGTTCAGAAACGTCCCGATGAACGGCATATCGTTCACTTCGCCCTTCGCCACAAAACGGTAACTCACGCCTAGCCCCATCATCACCGGCAGCACATCGAAATAACTCGCGTGGTTTGACGCATACACTTTCGCCCCCGGCGTATCCATATATTCCTTGCCCACCACCTTCAGTCGGATTCCCGCCAGCGCAAACAACACATGCAACGCAGCCGAAGTAAATCGTCCCGCCGCTTTCTCATCCTTGATCTGCTTCACGATGAACCAGGAGGGAACAATCCACAAAATAAACACAACGGAAAAATAGACGCCGTAAATCTTCTCGAGCACGGTGAGAATTCCGCGGCCAACGCTCCGTGCCGCGTTGCGCAAAAATGTCCCCGTTCCCAACCGTGCAATCTGCACCCAAGCCGGTGGCCGCCGGGCCGCCAGCGTCCCCGCCGCGTACAACTGTTTCGTTTCATCCCGCCGCAATTTTCCGCTGGAGGTCTTCGGGATGCTCCCGGAAGGAATCAGTTCGACCCGATCCGGCGGCAAGCCCAAACCCCGCGTGACCTCATCGTTAATCGCCGCCGCGATCTTGGCCCTCTTCGCTGCGTTCTCCTCTCGCGACTCGGCCACAATCACCAGTTTTTCCGTACCGCTGCTCGCGTCCTTCAATCCAAACGCTACCACGCAGCCCTTGCGAATCCCCTCCGCCCGCGCCGCCAGTTCTTCCACCTCATGCGGATACAGATTCCGCCCACCCTTGATGATGATGTCCTTCACGCGGCCGGTGATGAAAATCTCGCCGTCCGCCTGAAACGCGCGGTCGCCGGAGTTCAGCCACGGGTACTCGCCATCGTGCTGCGCCGGCCCCTGCGGCATCAACTTCGCCGTTGCCTCGGGGTTCTCAAAATATCCGCTGGTCCCCGAAGGGCCGCGGAACCACAAGAATCCCTCCGTCCGCTCTGCCACCGCGTTGCCTTGCTCATCCACAATTTGTACGTCGTGCCCCGGAAACGATTTTCCTGACGACACAAACGCAATCGCGTTTTCATCGTCTTCGTCCGCTGGCACCGCGCGTCCCTGCGTCGCGAACGCTTCCCGTTCCACACGCTCCACCCGCGGCAAACGATTCAGCGGGGGAAACGTCACGCCCAGCGAAGCCTCCGCCAGCCCATACACCGGCAGCATTGACTCTTTTCGAAATCCATACTTTCCAAATCGGTTCCCGAACCGCTCCAGCGTTTCCGGATTCACCGGTTCCGCACCGTTCATCACCACCCGCATCGAACTCAAATCCACGCCTTCCATCGCCTTGTCGGAAACTTTCCGCACGCACAACTCATAAGCAAAATTTGGCGCCGCCGTAATCGTTCCCTTGTGCTTGCTCATCGCCTGCAGCCAGCGCTCCGGCCGCGTCAGAAACGCAAGCGGCGACATTACCACCAGCGGCACGCCGTGCATCAGCAGCGTCAGCCACGCGCCGATCAATCCCATGTCGTGATAGAGAGGCAACCAACTGATTCCCACGTCCGCCGGACCCAACTGCACACCCTGCGCAATCACCCGCATATTCGCCAGCAGATTCGCGTGCGTCAGCACTACGCCCTTCGGATCGCCAGTTGAACCCGAAGTGTACTGCAGCAGCGCAATATCGCCGCTTTTCCGAATGCGTGTCCCGCTGATAAACGCCGGCAGCGCTCCGGGGGCCGGCGGCGGCGCTTTCTCCGCGGCCTCCAGCAATTTCTCCGCTTCCACCACGTCGTGAAGAGTTTTCACGCGCGGCTTCAGCAACTTCGCGACGGCTTCCGCCCGTCGAAACGTCAGCAGCAGGCAGACGCCTGCATTGTTCAGAATCGCTGACTGCCTTTCCGCGTACTCCTCAATCCGGTCGGCGCGAAACGGCGGATAAATCGGCACGGGCACCGCGCCCGCCAGCAAAATCCCCGTGTAACAGATAAAAAACTGTCGTGAAGTCGGCAGCATCAATGACACGCGCCCGCCAGGAGGCACGCCGCGCCGCGCCAATTCCTCCGCGCACTTCTGCGCTGCCGCGTACAACTCCCCAAACGTCAATGTGTAATGGTGCTCACCCTTCTCGTCGTCTTCCGTGATCAGCAGGTGAGCCCGCTGTGCATCATGCACGCCGCGGTATCGGATCACGTCCAAAAGCGTTTCCGCCTTTTCCACGATTGTGTCCGCGGCCTTCTGCGCCAACTCTTGCGCCGTCACACTCGCACGCAGCCCCGACATTCCTTCTTCCTCGACGACTGGCGCCCCAGGCGCCTCCATGATCGCCGCGATCAACTCTTCCGGCGTGTTCGCTTCCGCAGCCAGGGTGTCGGGCAAACGCACGCCGAACGCGCCCTCCAGCCGCGTCAACAACTCCACGCGCTCCAGGCTTCCCAATCCCAGATCGCGGTCCAGATTTGAATGTATGGACAGTTCCGCCAAGGCGCCGTGGCTGCCGAGCTCCACCAACAACTCGCGCAATACGTCCAGCACGCGCTCTCGTACGCCCGGCAAATCCAATTGTGGGGAGGTTGTCGCCAAGGTATTCCTTCAAAGACCAGCTTCGCGTGAGGCTGACACGCCGCAGTCCCATTATCACCGTAGCACAGCCATTCCTGGCTGTGCTCTTGGGTTTCTCTTCTAGGCGCTCTCTGCGTTAATTTCTTACGCGCCCTGCTTCTTCGCACCCCAGCCCGGCGGCATCAACGTGGTGCTCAAATCCACGCCCGACAAATCCACGTTTTGCAGATTCGTCTCGCGCAGAATCGCAATTCCCAGGTCCGCTCCCGCGAACTTCGCTCCATCCAGCTGAGCATCCCGGAAATTCACGTTTCGCAGCATCGCCTTCTGGAAATTCGCATTGGTCAGGTCGCAGCGGAAAAACTCCACGCCGCTGGCTTGTGCTTCCGAGAGGTTCGCTCCCGGCAGGAACGATTCCGTCAGATCCACCTTCCGCAAATCCGCCTTCCGAAGATTCGCGCCCGTCAAATCCGCGCCCGGCAACCGCGCCCCGCGCAAATCGCTGCCTTCCAGATTCGCGTTTTTCAAGATTGCCCCGGCCAGGTTTAACCCCTGCAAATCCGCTCCGGACAGATCTGCGCCTGCAAGATCCGCCCTGGTGCCGCCGCCATCCTTGCTGGCCCAAAACAACTCGTGCGCCAGCACGATCTCCTCCAAGGTCTTTCCGTTGTGCTTAATCTTTTTCAAGTTTCTCAGCCCCATAGTGGTTTCTTCCTCTCAGTCCGCAACCACCTATTTTACCGAATCCCGTCGCACTCGGGTACCATTCCTCCTCCCGACGAGAGCCTGCAATCTACCCGCTGTGCTACTCTCCCTTCGTGAAGAACTTCCTCGTTCCGGCCTCGCTGATTCTCCTGGCACCACTCCTTGTGAGTGTCCCGGTTCTCGCCCAGGATGAGGAAATCGTCGCCAATCTCGCCGGCGGCCGCGCCATCATCCACGTCGCCAACGATGCCATCGTCTTCGCCGCCATTGATCATCCCCTTGAGTCCAGTTCCGTTCCTCCGCGCGTTGCCGCCATTGACAGCCGCCATATCGCCATTTTCTTCGGCGCCTCCGAATGGCAAGTCACCTCGCAACCCCGCCCAATCCGGCTCGACCGCGACATTCCTCACTTCGGCGCTATCGATCCCCACACTGTTCCTGAAGGCGCGGCCGAACAGGATCTCGAGCAGATCGGTGTCGCCTTCCTCGAAAAACTGCGTCCCCTCGTTTCCCAACTACATCACCCAATCGAACTCAAACCCGACGAACCTCTCTTCCAGATCGTCCTCATCGGCTACGCTCCCAGAGATTACGGTCCGGAAATCTGGTTGATCGAGTATCAAGTGGAACAAACTGCGGCGGGAACTCGCGGTGATTTTTTGCAGACACACATTCTGCGGCCGCGCTTCACCCAACTTTATCCACCCGAAAAACATCAACCGAAAACGATTATCGAAATTCGCGTCCCTGCCAGTCTTCCCGACGTTCCGCTCCTCGGCCTGATTCAGCAGAACGGGCCGGCCATCGCCCGCTTGCGCTCTTCCGATGCCCACATGAACAAAGTGGCGGAATTGCTCCAGAGAGGCGAAGCGCAAAAGGCCGACCCGATCGCCGCCGCCGATTTTCTCCGCGCCGCACTGCCGATCCTCGCCGGCGATGCGCACTTCTTCCTCGGCTCCATGACCGAACGCGGCCGCTTTGAGTGGATTGTTCCGCCCGACGAACCCCGCGAAAAAATAAAAACCACCGAAGACAAAGACCGCCCGCCCGACGCCCCTACCCTCCGCCAAAAGCCCAAGCCGTAACTGGTTCCATAGATCGGCAGTGCTCGCCTTCTACTCGCTCCGATTATTGAGTGCGGGAGCGAAGCTCCCGCTTTTGCGTGTGGAACCCTATCGTCCAACCATCCGACTCACCACGATCTCATCCCCGCGCCGCAAAATCCCGCCCCGCACCACCCTGCACAGCATTCCCCTCCGCCGCTGCATCGCCGCCTGCAAACCCGCCCGCAACGCCTCAATCTGTACGCACGGATCGCACACCGCGCTCACCTGCAATTCCACTTTACCAATCTGCAGTCGCTCTCCGATGGCTAGCCGATTGACGTCCAAACCATCCGTTGTCACGTTTTCCCGCACAATTCCCGGGGCCAATTCAAAGAAATCCAGTGTCTCTCGATCCATCAGCAAGACCTGCCGTTTTCCCTGCAGCCGCGCATGCGCGCACCCTTCCAATCCCACCTCTTCCAATGCGCGCGCCTCCGGCAGCTCTTCCATCGGCGCCCGCCGTTTCGGCGCACGAAACAGATGAATCACGCTGGCCATCGCTCAATCTCCCGCCGCCGAACTCTGTTGCTGTGCCTTTCCGATATCCTTCCGGTAGTGCATCCCTTCAAACTGAATCTTTCCCGTCGCTTCATACGCCTTTTGCAGGGCTGAGCCGAGGTTGTTTCCCGTAGCGGTCACGCCGAGCACCCGGCCTCCGCTGGTCACAATCGAATCTCCCGCCTTCTTCGTTCCCGCGTGCAACACTTTCACGTCGGCAACGCGCCCCGCCTCCACCAATCCGCGAATCTCTTTCCCAGTCTCAAATTTTCCCGGATATCCCCCGGACGCCATCACCACGCAAGCGCTCGCCCCCGGCTTCCATTTCATCTTCTCCGGCTTCAGATTTCCGTTCGCCGCGTCCGCCAGCACTTCCGCCAGATCAAAATCCACCCTCGCCAGAATCGCTTGCGTTTCCGGATCGCCAAGCCGGCAGTTGAACTCCAATACTTTTGGCCCGTTTTTCGTCAGCATCAATCCCACATACAAAAACCCCTGGTAGCGAATCCCGTCCGCAGCCAGTCCCTTCATCGTCGGCTCCACGATCGTCTTTTCAATCGTGCGTCGCAACTCAACCGGCAAAAGCTCGTCGGAAGAATACGCACCCATTCCTCCCGTGTTCGGCCCCTGATTGTTGTCGAAAGCCCGTTTGTGATCCCGTGTGGGCACCAGTTGTGCATACCGCTCTCCGTCGGTCATCAAAATAAATGAAAGCTCTTCGCCCTCCAGCGCTTCCTCCAGCATTACGCGCTTTCCGCCCTCGCCCAGTTCATTCTTCTCCATCACCCTCTCGATGAAATCCGTCGCCGCGTCCGGATTCGGCGCCACGAAAACACCCTTTCCCGCACACAATCCGTCCGCCTTAATCACCACCGGCCAATCCACCGCGCACAAAGCCCCATACGCTCCGCCCGCCGAATCGTGCGCGCCATAAAGTTCCGCCGTCGGGATACTGTGCCGCTGCAGGAATTCCTTCGCGAAAATCTTGCTGCCTTCCAGTTGCGCGGCCTTTTTGTCCGGGCCCACAATCGCCCATTTCCGCTCCGCAAATGCGTCCACCAATCCATTCACCAGCGGCAGTTCCGGCCCGACAACGGTCAAATCCGGCTTAATCGTTTCCGCCAGGGTGACGATTCCCGCCACGTCCCCGGCCTCGACTCCCACGCACTCCGCTTCACCCTCGATGCCGCCATTTCCCGGTGCACACCATATCTTTTCCAACCCAGCGCTTTGCCCCAGTTTCCACACCAGCGCATGCTCGCGCCCGCCGCCGCCAATCACCAGAATCTTCATCCTGCTTGCCTCTTTCTCTCCGACTTCGAACGATAGTCCGCCCTCCCCACCCTGTCAAACCAGCTTCTTTCGTTCTTTCCGGCGGGCACCTCCGGTGAACTCACCCTGCCGCTTCTCCTGCCAATCTTACCCTTTGGACTCACCTGTACTTCAGGGTAACTCCCTATGTACTTAGCTTCTTTTAAGATGGGCCAATCTCTAATCGCGCATTCCCCGGGAGGGCCCTGTGCTGATTCCTCTGCGTCACGAGAACATGAGCGGCCGCCGCTGGCCCATCATCACCTTCGCCCTCATCGGACTGAACATTGCCATCTTTCTCTTCACCCATTGGAGCATCGAAGCCCAACAACCGAAACGCGCCGAAGCCCGCATGCACCTGCTCCTCCTGGCCGCCACGCATCCGGAACTGAATACCACGCCGGAAGCCGCCGAATTTGTCGAACACGTGAAAAAAGCAAGCGGCGCTGCCTGGGACCAGGCAGCCAAACCCTCCCGCAGGTTGCAAGATCCCTGGGACGCTCAAATGCGCCTGCAAGATGACCCAGCCCTTCTTCAGTCGCAGATGGACGCCCTCTGCCAGCAGTTTGAGGAGTCCGAACACTCTTCCATTCTCGACAACTACGGCTTTGTCCCCGCGCATCCCCATGCCGCCTCCTACGTGACGGCGAATTTCCTCCACGGCGGGTGGCTGCACCTGATCGGCAACATGTGGTTCCTCTGGTTAGCTGGATTTATCCTCGAAGATAATTGGGGGCGCGCCATCTATAGCGGTTTTTATCTCGTCGCCGGCGCTGCCTCGCTGCAGTTCTACGCCTGGTGCTCCCCGGGCAGTTTTGTTCCGCTCGTGGGAGCCTCCGGTGCGGTCGCGGCGCTGATGGGAGCCTTCCTCGTCCGCTTCCCTAAAATGAAAATTGAAATGGCCATCGTCACGCTATTCTACCGGTTCAAGTTCAAAGCCGCTGCGTACTGGCTCTTGCCGCTTTGGCTCGGGATGGAATTTTTCTACGGCGCGGCGCTCGGCCAGAGTTCGTCCGTCGCCCACTGGGCCCACGTCGGCGGGTTTCTCTTCGGAATGCTCGGCGCCTTCGTGATTCAGAAGTCTGGCCTCGAGCAGAAGGCCAGCGCCAAAATCGAAGCCGAGATCAGTTGGACAGGAGACCCCGCTGTCGTTCAGGCGCAAGAGGTATTGGACCAGGGTAAGCTTGACGAGGCCGTAGCCATTCTCGAGAAGCATGTGGCCGAAAAGCCAGGCTCCACCGACGCTCTGATCATTCTTCAGCAAGTGCAGTGGCGCCGGAGCGATATCCCGGCTTATCAGAGGGCCTCCGTCCAGCTCATCCAGGCCTACCTCAAGAATCGTGACGTCGAGTCCGCTTGGCACGCCTACGAGGAATTTTCCAATACCCCGGATGCCAAGCTTCCCGCGGCTCCCTGGCTTGAATTAATCCGCCACCTGGAAAACCAGCAGAATCTCGATCGTGCCGTCTCCGAATGCGACCTCTTGGCACAAGCCCACCCGCAGGAGAGGCCGGCGCTTCTGGCTCTGCTGACTGCTGGAAGGCTGTCGCTGAAGAAACTGAATCGTCCCGACGAGGCTTTGCGCTTTTACAAAGCTGCCGACCTCTCGACCGTCCCTCACCTCGATTGGGAATCCAACATTAAGGCAGGAATAGCCGATGCAGAGTGGGCGATGACGGGGCAGGTAGCCACGCTGAAGTGATTGCAGCCTGTCACGTCATCTAACCATCATTATTACTTAAAGAGGTTATGTCTGGAGATCGGGAGGATCGCTTACCCTTGTCCCACTGCGCGAATCGGGATCGTCACTCCCGTCGATGCATCAGAGGCAGCCAGCATGTGGCAGCGCCCGTCAAAAATTCCGCCGGGATCGATCACCATGCAGGGTGAATGCACTTCTCCGGTGACTACGCCCTTCGGTTGAATCTCCACTCTCCCCCGTGCAAAAATCACCCCATCGAAATGGCCGGAGATCACCACGCGGTTCCCTTCGATTTGTCCTTCGACCTTTGCGTTCTCGCCCAGAATGACGGTCTGCTCGGAAATAATATTTCCCTTCACGTGTCCGTCGATGCGGAACGTCCCCGTTAGCGTCAGCGTGCCTTCCAGCGACACACCTTGATCGATGAATCCTGTCCACTCTTCGCTGTTCCCATTTTTCGTTGAACCGGGCCACTTCAAAGCCATTGGCATTCCCCCAAACGTTGCTTCCGATTCGATGCGTCGGAAGGCTACTTGACCAATGTAGCTTCAGGCGTCGGGAAGTCAACGCCGCATCTCAAGTGAGTTGTCGAATGAACTCCCTGAACGAAGGTCCAGTGAATATTTTTGACGCGATGCGCTTATTTCATCAGCCGGTCGTAAATTCCCATCAACTGCGCCTGGTCGTAAAACTCCACCACCAGTTGGCCCGGGCGAACCCGGGTCTTTTCTCGCAAATGAATTTTCGTTCCCAGATGCCGCTGCAGTTCATCCAGAGCTTCGCGGATGTTTGGATCCTGCACCGGTTCTGCGGCCGCGCGTGCGCTTCGTGCGCGCCTCGATCCCAGCCGTTCAATTTGCCGGACTGTCAGACCGCCACGCGCCGCGCGTTTCGCATAACGCATGCGCAGCGCCGGCTCTGCCACTCCCAGCAAAGCGCGTCCGTGCCCCGCTGTCAATCGGCCTTCCTCAATCCAATCTTGAATCGTAGATTCCAACTTCAGCAGTCGAATCGCATTTGCAACCGTGGCGCGATCCTTGCCCGTTCGCTCCGCCACTGATTCCTGAGTTAGTTGAAATTCGTCCATCAATCGCTCAAAGGCGCGTGCGGCTTCAATGGCATTCAAATCTTCGCGCTGGATATTTTCCACCAGCGTCATTTCCAGCGCCAGTTCATCCGGCACCTGGCGCACAATTGAAGAGACTTTCTTTAGTCCCGCCCGCTGCGCAGCCCTCCAGCGCCGCTCACCGGCAATCAACTGATAGCGATTGCCAACCGGGCGCAGAACGATCGGTTGAATAATTCCACTTGATTGAATCGAGCGCGCGAGCTCGTCCAGCGCTTCCTCACGAAAACGCGTGCGCGGCTGGTACGGGCTCGGCTCAATCAGATCAATATCAATCTGCAACGGTCCGGCCGACGCCGCACTCATAGCTGGCGCGGCTGCGGCAGCAGAACCTCCCGAAGTTGTTTGCTGCGAAGCAACGGGCACTCCTCCAGAAGGCGGTGCCGGAGCGGCCGGCACTTGCGGTTCAGGCTCCCGAATGAGCGCTCCGAGCCCCCGTCCCAAGGCGTTTCTCGGCATTGGCAATTACCTCCTGTGCAAGCTGCGTGTATCCTTCTGCGCCCTTACTGTGTATATCATAGAAAATAATAGGCTTACCGAAACTCGGAGCCTCGGCCAAGCGGACATTCCGCGGAATCAGGCTCTGGAAGATCTGGTTCCCAAAGAAACTGCGTAGGTCGGTGGCGACTTGCCGGGAAAGGCTGGTCCGCTCGTCGTACATCGTCAGGAGTATGCCCTCAATTTCGAGGCTCGGATTCAACGTCCGGCGAATCCGCATCAAGGTATCCAGAAGTTCGGAAACACCCTCGAGTGCCAGGTATTCGCATTGGATGGGCACCAACACCGCGTCCGCCGCTACCAGTCCGTTCAAAGTCAACAAATCGAGCGCTGGGGGACAATCCAAAATGATGAACTTGTAATTCTCTCTCAACGGCTGCAGGTAGGCCTGCAATTTGTATTCGCGATTGTCTGCGGTTACCAACTCAACCGCAGCGCCAGCCAGATTCTTGTCCGCCGGAAGCACATCCAATCCAGACACCTGCGATTTCTGCACAAGCCGGTCAAACGGCTCATTCAAGATCAAAGCATGGTAAAGGGTACGGCGGGAAGGGTCTTTCTGAAAGCCAATTGCGGCAGAGGCGTTTGCCTGAGAATCGCAATCGATCAGTAGCGTCGGCTGATCGGCGGCAGCAAGGCACGCTGCCAGGTTTACTGCGGTAGTGGTCTTGCCAACCCCACCTTTTTGATTTGCAATTGCAATGACGCGGGCCAATTGTTTCTCCCAAACGAGCGGAACGTATCAAAATCTTACTACACTTGCAAGATGTTTCACGTGGAACACTTTGAGTTCTGAGGATTTCTCTTCACTTCTCGAGCTTGTTCCACGTGGAACACTCAGGCGTCACGGTTCGCCAGCAAGTCTGTGTTCTCTGCCTCTCCGCCCCAAGTTCGATCCCAGCAATGCGATTGCA
Organism: Vulcanimicrobiaceae bacterium; assembly: GCA_035484435.1. Taxonomy (GTDB): domain Bacteria; phylum Acidobacteriota; class Terriglobia; order Acidiferrales; family UBA7541; genus Acidiferrum. The sequence continues at coordinate 12,818 of DATHOY010000142.1, forward strand.
ACTCGACAGGCGAAAACGTTCCACGTGGAACGTACTGAAAGACCACGTCGCCCTCCCCACGACAAGAGCTTACAGATTTCTCGCGACCTTACGATAAGCGTGGGCTTGTTCAGACCACACCAACAGCGGTCGTGCATTGTTGGCATTCAACTAGACGAATCAGGCCACACCACGCCGCTGGGCTTGCGAATCCCAACTCGGGTACTGTTCCACGTGGAACACTCATTCTCTAATTTCTCAGGGGATTCACATCCGAAGGATGTTGATAGAAGAATTGCAGAAAATCAAAATTTAACTGCTTTGTCGCGCCGCCGACATTTCTTGCTTTTTTCCAACTAGAAGATATCTCTGAAGAGATTTCGGAATCAATATCGGCTCATTCCACTCCCAACTCTTCAATTTTCGCACTTCTTCCAGATCCCGTCCGCCGATCCAGAGGACCACCTGGTGCGCCTGGACCCGTTCCGATCCGGCCCATTCGAGAAATGGCTGGAATTCACCAACCGCGCGCGAGCAAACGTAGTCTAATGGCGCTATTTCCTCCCCCAACTCTTCGTAACGGCTGATTAGCACCCGTGTATTCGTAAGCTGAAGCTCGCGGACGACTTCGGCGAGAAATGTCCCCTTCTTGATGTTCGATTCCACCAGACAAAGCTCCAGTTCTGTGCGGGCGAGTTTCAGCGGGATTCCTGGAAATCCCGGCCCCGAGCCAATATCTGCCAATCTCCCCTTATCCACAGGAATTGCACCGACCGCAAACATGGACTCGCAAAAATGACGATATAGTATCTCCAGGGGATCGCGAATCGCGGTTAGGTTCAACTTCTCATTCCAGCGAAGCAATGTCTTTATATATTGTTGAATTAAAACAACTTGCTCAGAATTCACCGAAATTTGAAACTCGCCCAGCGCCCGCCGTATCGTTTCTTCGGAAATTGGCTTCTCTACATCTGTTGTCATAGTGGTTAACGCCCTGTGATAATTCAAAATCTGAAATCTACGCTGTATCCGCTTTTTTCAATAAATACCTCGGAGCTGCAATGCCGGCGGCCAAATCGAGGCCAGCATGCCACATCATTACAGGAACCAAGCTGCCCAACCAAAGCCGTCCGATTGCCAGTAATACACCAAAAATTCCATTACTCACGATTCCGCCGCGCCCTTGATACGCGTGAGCCAGCCCAAACAGTATCGAAGACAAAATCACTACCAGCCAGAGAGGTAGACCGGCCTGGGAAAACGCCGCGATGCCGAACCCTCTATAAACAAATTCCTCGCAAACCCCAGCTGTGATCGCCAGTGCAGAGTACGGCAGGTATTCCAGTAAATTAACCGGTAAAAGTCGATTTGCCAGTTTACGCAGAAGTTCAGGCGCCTCTCCCTCCATCTTTGCGATGCGCCGCAGATTCAACCACTGCAACCCTCCAATTAAAGCTGCTCCCAGAACGCCAGCCGAAACTATCCCCACCCAGGACTGCACGCCCAGTCCCATCGCCTGCAGAGTCAATCCCCGGGCGAACGCCCGCCAAGTTACCACGCCAACCAACACCCACTGAAACGCGATCGTGACCGCGTACAGCGCCAACTTCTCCTTGGAATCAACCGATGGCAAAGCCAACAGTTTTTTCAGGCGTACGTAGCCTCGCCAGGGAATCACGACGCCCAGAAAGAGAAAGATCAACCAGAAGTCCCACGGCATCCCGCGATAAGAACATTTTCAACCTTCCTGCGCAAGTCGCTCCCGGCAGCAAGTTTCCATCTCCTGTCAGCATAACTTCCTCGTGCCCGCTATAATCAAACTGCAGCACAGTGAGGTGTGACTTGACCGATTCCGTGAAACTCACGGCCATGGTCAAGGCAGCTGGTTGAGCGGCCAAGCTGAGTCCCGGGACGCTGGACTCAATACTACGGCGCCTTCCGCTGTCGACTGATCCGAACGTACTCGTTGGCTTCAGCACCAACGACGACGCGGGGGTGTATCTAATCAACGATGAACTCGCCCTAGTGCAGACCGTGGATTTTTTCACACCCGTCGTCGACGATCCATTCACTTTTGGGCAGATCGCGGCGGCCAATTCGCTCAGCGATGTTTATGCCATGGGTGGCAAACCCATCTCCGCGCTTTCCATCGTCGGCTTTCCTGAAAAAGGTGACCCCGCAATCCTCGAGCAGATTATCCGCGGCGGCCTCGACAAAATGAAAGAAGCGAACTGCACGGTCATCGGCGGCCACTCCATCCGCAACGACGACATCCAGTTTGGCTACGCTGTTACCGGAACAATTCATCCGAAAAAAATTTGGAGAAATGTCGGTGCACAGATAAATGACGCAATTTTACTGACCAAGCCGATCGGCACCGGCCTGATTTCCACCGCGCTGAAAAGGGAGCGGGCCTCCAAAACAAATGTGGATGCCGCTATTGCCTCAATGTCTCAGCTGAATCGTGCTGCCGCCGAGGCGCTCCACGAAATCGAAGCAAAAACAAATGCGCAAGTGGTTCACGCGGTCACGGATGTCACCGGATTCGGTGTCCTGGGCCACGGGCGCGAAATGGCGCTTGGCGATCCAGAGAAGGGAATTCCCGCGGTAACGATTGAATTTGAGTACAAGGCAGTCCCGGTCCTCCCGGGCGCCTTCGACGCCGCTCGCCAGGGAATGATCCCCGGCGGTCTGAACAACAATCTGGATTTCCTCGGCAATTGCGTTTCGTTCGCCGCAGGCGTGCCCGAAGAAAATCGCGCCCTGCTGTTCGACCCGCAAACTTCCGGCGGCCTTTTGGTCGCAATAGCTCCAGAAGCCGCTGACGCGGCGATAGAAACTCTGAAACGCCACCAGATTGCGGCAGCCAAAATTGGACGAGTACTGCCAAAAGGTGCGTCTATTCTGTCCGTCACCTGATCCGGAACACCTTCGATTTCATGGACACCATCACTCACGGCATCGCCGGCGCGCTTCTTGCAAAAGCAGTATTCAGCGGAGAGGACCTCCTTCCTCCCGAGCCGGTAAGCAAGCGCCGGGTCATCACTTGGTCTCTCATGCTAGGCGCCATTTTCCCGGACTCCGACGTCCTCCGCGACTTCATTTCTCGAGATCCGCTGCTGATGATCACGTGGCACCGCAGCATCACGCATTCGTTGTTGTGTCTTCCGATCTGGAGTGCCTTGCTCGCTGCCCTCACGCTTGCCATCTGCCGTTGGCGAAAGTGGGAGTCGCCGTCCTACCTTGTCCTCTGCGGCCTGTGGGCTGCCGGCATTCTCAGTCACATTCTGCTCGATCTGGTCACCACGTTTGGAACCATGATCTGGTCACCTTACAAATGGTCGCGCCCGGCCTGGGATATCCTTTTCATTCTTGATTTCAGCTTTACCGCCATTCTTTTAATTCCGCAGTTGCTCGCCTGGGCATATGAGGATCCAGAGCACAGCCGTCGTCGAGCCTTGATTATGTGGCTGGTGTTCACCCCCACTCCGTTCGTCATTTCCCGCATCGCGGAAATGATCGGCGCGCCTGTCTCCAACAACGCGATCGTGCTGGCAACGGTTCTCTTCGCAGCATTGTTTCTGCTCCCTGCCGCTCGTGGTTGGGGACACCGTCTGCGGTATGTCACATGGAATCGTGCCGGCCTGGGTTTGGCAGTCGCGTATATTGCGGCGGCAACGTACGCCCATCATCAGGCGCTTGAGCGCGTTCAGAAAATCGCAGCGAGCTTAAATATTGAAGTGCAGTCCATCGCCGCGCTACCGTTTCCGCCGTCTCTCTGGCACTGGGACGGCCTGATCCGCGCGCCGCGCGGCGTCTACGAAGTGCGCGTGGATCTCAGCGACTCTCTATTTTCCAACACCGGAACCGCCGGCGATCCTTCCGCAAATCTGGTTTTGACGCGCACCTATTATCTAGATGCGCCGACGAACTCGTTCATTGAAAAGGCGCATACCCTGCCCGAAGTTCAAAAGTATTTCAGCTTTGCGCGTTTTCCAGTCACGCGGTTTCACAAAGAAGGCTCCGAGGCCGTTGTCGAATTTCTTGACGTGCGCTTCCCCCAGATTCGCCGCGACCGCCCGCCATCCTTCGAATATCGCGTGCGCTTCAATGCCAACGGGGAAGTTCTCTCTCAAGGTTGGGTCAAAAAGTAGGCAGGAACTATATTGAGTGCGAGAGCGAAGCTCTCGCTTTTACGG
>DATHOY010000143.1:0-30885 GCA_035484435.1 Vulcanimicrobiaceae bacterium
ATGGCCGTCCTCGGGCCCATCGTCGCCAACGAACTCTTCTTCTTCGTCTTTGTCTTCGGCGCCGCCGCCCTGATGATTTTCCGCGAGTGGCAATCGGCTTCGCACAACAAGGCCACCACCGCTGTGACGAATGACGCTGAACGCCGTCTCATTGAATCGCAGAATCGCCGCCAGCGTCGCTGGATGATCGCCGCGGCCAGCATGAGCCTTGCGGTGATCCTCGCGCTAACCGCCGATTTCATTTACGCGAAAGTGAACTCGGCTCCGCCGCAAGCGCGTGCAGTGGAAGCGGTCAATGACATCGTGAAAATTCCGGTTTCCGAAGTGCAAGACGGGAATCTGCATCTCTTCACGCTTAAGGCCAACGGCCAGACCATTCGTTTCATGGTCATCAAGAAGCCCAACGGCTACGGCACGGCCCTGGATGCCTGCCTGATTTGCGGTGCCGAGGGCTACCGCCAGGACGGGCAGAACGTAATCTGCCGCCATTGCGCCTCCGCGATTTATATTCCCTCGATCGGGGGGAAAGGCGGATGCAATCCAATCGGTTTCACGTCGCAGGTTCAGGGCGACAACGTGGTCATCGATGTCTCGTCGGTGACCAAAGCTGCGGAAGAGATTCCGCGATAGGAGATTTGGCGCGCTCACCAATCCGCATAAATAAATGTTCCTTCGACTTGTAGCCGACTCGTTCACCCGCCGGCCAAAACGCAAAATCCTGACCCTGGCCGCGCTAGCCCTGGGGATGGCTGTCGCCACCGCCGCGTTAAGCGTTTCCCTCGATGTCGGTGACCGCCTCGCCCAGGAATTCCGCAGCCTCGGCGCGAATCTTCTGGTGACCCCTGAAGCCGATTCGCTCCCCCTGGAAATCGGCGGTGTGGACTATCGCCCCGCAAACGCTGGCGCCTACCTCCCCGAAGCCGACCTCGGCAAACTAAAAACAATTTTCTGGCGCTTCAACATCAAGGCCTTCGCTCCAATTCTGGAAACGCAAGTCAAAACGTCGCTATATGACCTGGACTATTTTCCCGATCCCCCTCCGGAAGCCAGATATACGTTCATCGGAACGTGGGTGAATCATAAGGTGGAAATTCCCGACGGCACGACTTACGTCACCGGTATCGAAAAGACCAATCCATGGTGGCAACTGAAGGAAGGCCGCTGGTTTTTGGAAGGCAAGAATGAATGTGTTATAGGAAAAAACTTTGCCGTGCAAAGAGGGAAATTCCGGAATCGAGAAACGCCGACTGAGCCTCTCACCAGAGCTGACTTGAAGCCTGGAGATCGCTTGCTCGTGTACAAGCTGCAGAGCCAGGTTCCAGTTACCTTGCAAATCGTGGGTGTCCTCGATACGGGTGGACCCGAAGATAACGCCATCATTGCGCCACTCGACGTGGCCCAAACCCTTACCAGCAAGCCCGGGCAATATCGACGCCTGTATGTCAGCGCGCTGACCAAGCCGGAGGACGCGTTTGCGCGCAAAGATCCGAAGACCATGACGCCGGCGGAGTTCGATAAGTGGTACTGCACGCCGTATATTTCGTCGATCGCGTTGCAGATTAGCCAGGAATTAAAAGGGACCGACGTGCGCGTGATTCGCCGCGTGGCGGAGGGCGAAGGCGCGATTCTCACCCGCGTGCGCACCCTTCTATGGCTGGTGACGTTCGCGGCGCTGCTTGCGGCGGCACTGGCCGTGGGAGCATCCGCGGCGGCTTCCGTAATCGAGCGGCGCACCGAAATTGGCTTGATGAAAGCGCTGGGTGCGGGCTCCGGTTTGGTCGGCGTCCTGTTGGCTGCGGAACAACTACTGGTGGCATTTGTCGGCGGCGGAATTGGCTACGCAGTAGGAATCCTTTTAGCCCGCCTGCTTGGCGAAAAGATTTTTGGATTCACGCCGGAGCCGAAACTCTTTCTCCTGTTCATTGTACTGGCGCTTGCCTCTCTCATCACGCTGCTCGGAAGCGCTTACCCGCTGCGCCGTGCCTCGCAGTATGACCCGGCGCCCATTCTGAGGGGCGAGTAATGAGCGATTCCCCCATGTTCTGGCGAATCGTTCGCAAGTTGATCACCGCGAATTACAGCCGCCTCTTCGTGATTCTGCTCGCGCTGGGAGCGGGCGCGGCGATCACCTCGGCTTTGCTGAATCTGCAGGTTGATGCCAAGCGTCGGCTGACAACGGAATTTCGCGCCCTCGGAGCAAACGTGATCGTTGTGCCGCGCGATGCGAACGCAAGTTCAGTCGGGGGCACGCTGGATCAGACAGTGCTCGCGGCTTTGCCAACCGAAAATTCCGGAAAGCCCGTTCCGGCAGTGGCTTTTCTGTACGTGATCGGCGAAGTAGCGAAAGCCGGCGAAATCCATCACCAGGCCGCCGTGATTGCGGGCACGGAAGGGCTGGGACTCACCAGAGTCCGGCCCGGCCATCGCACCGAATATTCCGCCGATCTCGAAAAAGACCCAGCGGCCTGCGAAGCCGGCGCAAAAGCCGCGATGCAGTTCCAGGTTCATGCGGGAGATTCGCTGCACCTCCGCAATCAAGGCAGGGAAGCAACGTGCAAGGTTTTCGCCGTGGTGGCCACAGGCGGCGCCGAAGACACGCAGATATTCATCAGGTTGGCCACGGCGCAAACGCTTGCGGATTTGCCCGGACGCATCAGCCTTGTGCAGCTCAGCGTCACCGGCACACCAGATTCGATTCAGGCCTTCATCGCCGCTCTTTCGCAGCACTTGCCATTTGCGGATGTGCACGGCATCAAGCAGCTCGCCGAAGCCGAAGGCAAACTCTACAACCGCATCAGCGGCCTGCTTTCCACCACCGTAGTCATCGTGCTCCTTTTGACATCTCTTTGCGTCATGGCGGGCATGAGCAACGTGGCAATGGAACGCAAAAACGACGTCGGGCTGATGAAGGCAATCGGCGGCAGCGTGCGTCGCGTAGTACGTTTGTTCCTCGCGGAAGCGATCCTGATGGGCATAGTTGGTGGCATCATCGGCTCGGCCTTCGGTATTGTCGGCTCCATCTGGCTCGGTAAAGCCGTCTTTGGCGTGGCTGCGCAGCCACGCTGGATTGTGTATCCTGTTTCTGTAGGCATCACCATCCTTGTTTCTATCGCCAGCGCATTCCCCCTGCGCCGTCTGGCGAGTGTCCGGCCTGCAAACGTCTTTCGAGGTGAAGCGTGACCGCGCAAGTGCGCATTGAATCGCTGGTGAAGGAGTATGGAACGCTGCGCGCGTTGAACGACATCTCTTTCCACATTCAAACCGGCGAATGGGTCGCTCTGATGGGGCCTTCCGGCTCCGGCAAGACCACGCTGATCAATATTCTGGGCGGGCTGGACACGCTGACCTCGGGTCACGTCATCGTGGACGGCGTGGATCTGGCCAAACTTTCTGAAAACGACCTGGTGCGTTACCGCGCCGAGAAGATTGGCTTCGTATTCCAGCAGTTCCACCTGGTGCCGTACCTCAGCGCCATCGAAAACGTCATGCTGGCCCAATATTTTCACAGCGTCACGGACGAAGGGCAGGCCGCCGAAGCTCTCAAACGCGTCGGGCTGGGCCATCGGCTGACGCATCTGCCGTCCCAACTTTCCGGCGGTGAGCAGCAGCGCGTGGCAATTGCCAGAGCGTTGATCAATCAGCCGAAATTAATTCTCGCCGATGAACCCACCGGCAATCTCGACGAAGCGAACGAAGAAATCGTACTCGGCCTTTTCCGCGAACTTCACAGCGCCGGCCACACCATCCTCATGGTCACGCACGATCCGGACATCTCCCTGCAAGCCGACCGACGCATCGAACTTGCCCACGGACATCTTTCCTTTGACACTGCGTTGCACGGGCCGAATCATCCGATGGCCTGCGCGCTCGCGAATTCTGCCGATTGCTGCACGTCGGTTTCCAGCGACGACGAAATCCGCTTCGATCACCTCCTCGAGCAGATCTGGATTTGCCGCGAAGACGGCAAGCCCGCGCAAAAGGAGTTGCTGCGCTCCGAAGGCCCCGCGGGCCAGCTTCCGGTGATCGCGGCCGAGCCTGTTTCCCGTCTGCTCACCCGCATGTCCGATTTGCGATTAATCGAAATGCAGAACGGCGACGTCCTCCTCACGCAAGCCGGAACGCAGCGCGCGCGGGATGTCGTGCGCCGCCACCGGCTGGCCGAGCGGCTCTTCAAGGACACCTTTCGCATCGAAGATCAGGAAGTGCACAGCGAGGCCTGCAAGTTCGAACACATCATCAGCCCGGAGCTCGACCAGCGCATCTGCTCGTTCCTCGGCCATCCGACAACGTGCCCGCACGGCAATCCGATTCCCCCGGGCGAATGCTGCGATCGCAAGAAAGAAAAAGTTTGAAGCACATGCACCTGTAGCGGCCGCCTTCTGAGGCGGGCGCCTTTTGCAACCGCTTTACAGAAGATCCTGAACAATGAATTACGAGAGGAAATATTTTTCCAAATGCCCATACCCATCGACCAACGCAAAAAGCCAACCGCGGTAAAAATTCACGTAAAAACCGGCGCCGGCGTCGACATCACCTGGGCCGACGGGCATTCCAGCCACTACGATTTCACTTATCTCCGCGACCAGTGCCCCTGCGCAACCTGCAACGACGAGCGCGGAAAGAAAGATGCAATGCCCGTAGCCACCACGAATCTCCTCTCCTCGCCCCTGCTGCCCATGTACAAGCCCAAACCCCGCGCCCAGGCCGCAACCCAGGTCGGCAACTACGCCGTACAGATCAGCTTCACCGACGGCCACTCCACCGGAATCTACAGCTACGATTATCTGCGCACTCTCTGCCAGTGCGAGGAATGTGGCCGCGCCTTCCGTGAATCTCCCGAAAAATCTCAGCAAAAAACCGTTTAGCCGCGGGCCGTTTGCTGGACTTGTCTCTTGAAAAATGGGAGCATTGGAATCTGCAGGTCCTAACTACCCGTAAATGAGCAGCACTCCCCAAAGCCCGGCTGCCAAGGGCAGCCAGAGCAGCGGCATTCCGCGCGTCTTAATTGCGACCACGGCGCTGTTAAGCTTCATATCCTTCTGGCGCGCGGCCGCCATCGTCCTTAACGACCTTGCCTCGTCGGCGTATTACGCCGGCGGCGAGGCCGAAGGCTACATCGGCAAGGCTGCCCCCTGGTTCATCCTCGCCATCATGCTGTTTTCCTACGCCGTCCGTGCGGTGTACGTGGAAAGCTGCAGCATGTTCGTCCGGGGCGGTGTGTACCGGGCAGTGAAGCAGTCGCTCGGCGGCTCGCTTGCAAAATTCAGCGTATCGGCGCTGATGTTCGATTACATCCTCACCGGCCCGATCAGCGGCGTGGCCGCAGGCCAGTATCTGGCCGGGCTAATCAGCGAACTCTTGCAATATTTTCACGTGAGCAGGCCGCTCTCCCTGGGTTCCGTTGATTTTATCAGCGCCAGCTTTGCCATCGTCGTGACGCTGTATTTCTGGTGGGAGAACACCAAGGGGATCCCGGAATCGAGCGAAAAAGCGCTCCACATCATGAAGCTGGTAACCGTCATGGTCGTGATCCTGATCACCTGGTGTATCTACACATTACTAATACACCCTTCGCCCCTGCCGCCCTTCCCGACCCCCCAGAACCTTAGGTTGAGTGGAAGCGCTTTGGGATGGCTAGCGCACAGCAGCCTGCCGCACATGTTTGGCATCGTTGCCATTTTCATCGCCCTGGGGCATTCGGTGCTGGCGATGAGCGGCGAAGAATCGCTGGCGCAGGTCTACCGCGAAATTGAACATCCGAAACTCCCGAACTTGAAAAAGGCCGGGCTGGTGATTTTCATCTATAGCCTGGTGTTCACTTCTCTCGTTTCGTTTTTTGCGGTGATGATCATCCCTGATTCAGTCCGGCAAGGTTACCTGGAGAACCTGATCGGCGGGCTGGCAATGAGTCTGGCGGGGCCGTTTTGGGTGCGGCTCATCTTCCATGGATTTGTCGTTGTAGTGGGCACGCTGATTCTCGCCGGCGCGGTCAACACCGCCATTGTGGGTTCGAACGGAGTTCTGAACCGAGTCTCCGAGGACGGCGTCCTGAGTTCCTGGTTCCGCCAGCCGCACCGGAAATACGGCACCAGCTATCGCATTATCAACATCGTCGTCGCCCTGCAGGTCATCACCATCATCATCAGCCGCGGCGACGTGACCTTCCTGGCAAACCTCTATGCCTTCGGCGTGATCTGGAGCTTTGCGATGAACGGACTCGCGGTGCTGGTTCTCCGTTACACCAAGCCGGGGCATCGCGATTTCCAGGTGCCCTTCAATTTTTATGTCCGTGGCGTCCAGGTTCCCGTCGGCCTGATTCTGATTACCCTCACGCTCTTCCTCATCGCCGTCACCAACTTGTTCACCAAGCCCGTCGCCACCATGGCCGGCGGTGCCTTCTCCATCCTGCTGTACATCGTCTTCACCATTTCCGAACGCCGTGCCCGGCGCGCCGGCGCCCATGTCGAGATGGATCAGTTCAACCTTGAAATGGAAGGCGAACTCACTCCCGAAGCGCTTGGCGCAAAACCTGGAAATATCCTGGTTCCCGTCAGCAACCACTACAATCTTTATCATCTCGCGAACGTGCTCGACCGGATAAAGCCCGGCAGGCGCGACGTCATCGTTCTCCACGTCCGGCTGCTGAGGCGCTCCGCATCAGGCGAAAACGAACTGGAAGCCTACCAGCTTTTCGGCAGCATCGAGCAGCACCTCTTTTCCCAGGCCCTCTCGATGGCCGAAAAGCGCGGGAAAACCATCCGGCTTGCGGTTGTTGCCTCGAATGATATTTGGGACGCCATCTTGCGTGCGGCGACTTCTCTTCAGTCCAGCACCATCGTTGTCGGCCACTCGCCCAAAGAGCCCACGGAGGAGCAGGCACGGCACCTCGGCGACGCGTGGGAAAAACTAGGCGACCCCAAGCCGCAGTTCAACCTGGAAATTCACATGGCCAACGGCGACAAGGTCTACAAAGTCCTTGGCCCGCACGCCCCGAACCTGACTGCCAACGAAGTAAACCTGCTACATCGCCTGTGGCTGAAATTCAGCGAATCCGCCGCGCCGCTGGAATTGCATCACCACGATGTGGTGCATTTTGCCCTGGAAGAGGTAATGAAAGAAGTTGATGACGGTCACGAGGAAGCCGTAATTACCCGTCTGAAGGCCCACCTGGAATCCAACGTGAAGAAAAAACCACCCGCGATTTAAGCTCTTTTTCTCAGAACGAGACATTCGAACAAGATATTTTGCCTGTACTAGTCCGTGCCCTAAACTCTTAACCACTTTTCTTTCCGCAACTTGAAATTTCTCTGCGATATTCCGTTAACCAAACAGAATAACCTTCAAGTGTTACTTTAAATGTCGGCGCGCCGACATTTTCCCAGCCGACTCCTGTAGTGGCCGGACTTCAGACCGGCCCCCTCCGTCTTTCCGTTCGCCGCTAAACCGCGCTAGTGCAATGCCCGCACTTCTTCGCTGCCACGGGTATCGCCATGGCGCATTGCGGGCAATCCTTCGTGGTTACCGGCGCCGGTGGCTTGGGCATCCACCGATTCGCAATCCGTACCACAACGAAAATGGTGAACGCAACGATCAGAAAGTTGATCACAGTGTTGATAAAGTTGCCGTAATTCAACGTCGCCTTGCCCGCCGCCTTCGCGGCCTGCAGAGTGTCGAAATGCGTGCCGCTCAAATTGATGAAGAGTCCCGAAAAATCTACCTTTCCGAGAAGTTGGCCGATAGGTGGCAGGAGAATGTCGTCCACCAGGGAAGCGACGATTTTTCCGAACGCCGCGCCGATGATCACCCCGACGGCCAGATCCAGAACGCTGCCCCGCATTGCAAATTCCTTGAATGCTTTGAACACGATAGTTCTCCTCTTTGAAGATGCGAGCGGTATACACCCGTTCGCAGGCAGGTCTTCCCAGAGCGGAGGGAAGCGTTGATTGCCCCGCATTATAGCTGAGGATTCGCTATCGCTGCCGCAAAATGAGGAGGGAGCCGAAGATACCGCGGAGCACGAGAATCAATCCGCCGACGGCGAGGAGCCTTACAACCCAATCGAATGTGGCATGCGAGATGGAAAGCATTACCAGGCCCAGAAGCACCAGCGAGAAGCCGCGATTCCACTTCTGCCACTTGGCCCAGGATTGTCCGGGTTTCGCCAGCGCCAGCAAGCCCCACGCGGTCAGCGCCACACTGACGCCAAGCCACAATTTGCTGCCCGGATCGAATCTTGAAAAATCGATTCGGCCGTTAACCACCAGCCATAACAACAGCGCGCCCATCAACAGAAAGACGAACTCCATCAGCAATTGTGTTAGGCGCGCGGGCGATAGCATGCAGCCTCAATCGTCAGGAAATGCGTTCGATGCGGACCTTCATCGTTACCGGAACGCGCGGCCGATCCATTCCGTCGCGCGATGTTTTGGAAATCTTATCCGCGATATCCTGGCCTTCCACAACTTCGCCAAAAATGGAGTGGCGGTTATCCAGATGCGGCGTCGCCGCCACCGTAATAAAGAACTGGCTACCGTTCGTTCCCGGTCCGGCGTTGGCCATCGAAAGTTTTCCGGCTTTCGAATGGCGCAAGCTCGGGTGGAATTCGTCGCCGAACTGATAGCCCGGGCCGCCGCGCCCGTCGCCCTGCGGGCATCCGCCCTGAATCATGAAGTCCGGAATCACGCGGTGAAAGATCAGCCCATCGTAGTAGGGCCGCTTTTCCTTCTTGCCGCTGATGGGGTCCTTGAATTCCTTCGTGCCTTCGGCGAGGCCGATAAAATTCTCCACCGTCTTCGGGGCCTCTTTTTCAAACAGCTTGCAAACGATGTTGCCCATCGAAGTTTCAAAAATTGCGTACGTGCCTGCGGGTCGCGCCATGTGCTCTCCTTTTTGGTGTACTTCTCATGTTACTGTTTTTTCGGAAAGCAAAGCAAACGCACCAAGTCGCCGCGAAAGCTAGTAGCGATCCTGATTTTCGCGCAACGGATTCGTCTCGCCGGAGAAAAATCTAATTCCAGCCTTTTTGCTTGCGAAGCTCCGTGATGTGCGCAGTGTGATGCTTCCCGTGCCACGCGTACAGGAACAGCAACCATTCCAGGCTTTTTAACCCAGATTCGGAATGCCGCACCGGCCGCGCGAATTGCTCCGGCGTCACGGTCCTCAAGAGACGAACCCAGCGCTCGTGCAGCGGCTCCAGAAGTTTAAGCGAAATTTCCACCGGCGCATGTTGCGCATCCTCCAGTCGCGCCCAGTCGGCCTCCTGGTATGCCTTGATGGGCGCCTCCGTTTCCGTCAGCCCCAGTCGCAAGCGTATGTAGGCATTGATGTGGCTGTCAGCAACGTGATGCACCACCTGGCGCACCGTCCACCCGCCTTCGCGATAACGGGTTTCCAGTTGTTGGTCGCTAAGCCCCGCAACAGCCGCACGAAGCTTCCCCGGCGCGTGGGCAATGTCTTCAATCGCGGCCTGGCGCAGGGCCGGAGTAATTCCAGACGGCATCGCAAAATCTCCAATCGGATAACGCGGGTCCATGATGGCTCCTTGAAGCTGTAACTTTCGAACGCGATTCCACTCTAAAAGAGCCGCGGCGCCGCGTCCAGCTTCGCGCAACTTAGACGCATCGCCAATTTGGCCGTTTCTCCCATATTCCTCCACTAACTCGCGTTGCGCGCCATTGCGGGGAACGCCAGGTGCGGGACACCGGCTTCAACGCTCGGGCGTCTGACCGATTTCCAGCGGCGCGGGATGTTACAATCTTCCTCTTGCGCCCTGCAGGCCATGTACCATCAGGCCCGTTTTCCGAATCTAAGTTATGGAGCTTTTCTCTAATGAACAATGTGGTAATTATCGGCAGTGGATGTGCCGGCCTGACCGCCGCGATCTACACCGCGCGAGCCAATCTGAAGCCCATAGTCCTGGACGGCCATGAACCCGGCGGGCAGTTATCGCTGACCACGCACGTGGAAAACTATCCCGGCTTTCCCGACGGAATCATGGGGCCGGAACTCATCGAGAACATGCGAAAGCAAGCCCAGCGATTCGGCGCGGAGTTCAAGGCCGGTGCGGTGACCGAAGTCGATCTGACCAACCGTCCGTTTAAAGTCACAGCCGGGAAAGAAACCTACGAATCGCGCTCCGTAATTGTCGCGGCCGGTGCTTCCGCACGGTTGCTCGGGCTGGAGGGCGAAAAGGAACTGATCGGGCGCGGCCTGTCCACCTGCGCGACCTGCGACGGATATTTTTTTCGCGGCAAGCCCCTCGCGGTTGTTGGCGGCGGCGACTCCGCGATGGAAGAAGCCAATTTCCTTTCGCGCTATGCCAGCCGCGTCTACCTGATCCACCGCCGGGACGAATTTCGCGCCTCGAAAATCATGATCGATCGCGCCCGTGCCAACGAGAAAGTGGAATTTGTCACGCCGTACGTGGTGGACGAAATCCTCTCCCCGGAAAAAGTGGTCACCGGCGTGCGCCTGAAGCACGCCAAGACCGGCGAGAAGCGCGAAATCGAACTGCACGGGATTTTCGTGGCCATTGGCCACAACCCGAACTCCACGGCGTTTCGCGGCAAGCTCGAAACCGACGAAAACGGCTACATCATCCCCCGCCACGGCAGCCTGACCAATGTCCCCGGCGTATTCGTCGCCGGCGACGTTCAGGATCACCGCTACCGGCAAGCCGTGACCGCTGCCGGCTCCGGCTGCATGGCCGCGCTCGACGCCGAAAAGTTCCTGGAAGAGCACAAAGACTAGTCCGCGACTGGCCTCCCGGCGCAACTCCGGGCATAATCGAATAGTCCATGCTGCGTTCGATCCTGCTGAAGTTTTCCGAAAGCAAAAGTTTCGCCCACTGGGTCACCACCAACGCCACCACGCGTCGGATGTCGCACCGTTTTGTCGCCGGCGAAACCCTGGATGAGGCGCTGCAGGTCGCGCGCGTCTGCAATGACGCGGGCATGCATGCCACGCTCGATTACCTGGGCGAAAATGTCAGCACCACCGCCGACGCCCAGAAAGCTCGCGACGCCTACCTCGAAATTTTCGACCGCATCGCCCAGGAACGCCTGCACGCCAACGTCTCCTGCAAACTCACGCAACTCGGCTTGGATATTTCCCCGGACTTTTGTGAAGGAATGGTGCTCTCCATCGCCGAACGCGCGGCAAACTACGACAGTTTTCTGCGCATCGACATGGAAGGTTCACTGTACACGCAGCGCACGGTTGACCTCGTGAAACGCGTGCGCGCGCAAACTCCCACCGTCGGCACGGTGATTCAGTCCTATCTCTACCGCAGCGAAAGCGATGTCAACGACCTGCTCGCCGTCGGCTGCCGCATCCGCCTCTGCAAAGGCGCCTACAAAGAGGACGTGGAAGTAGCGTACCCCCGGAAGGCCGACGTCGACGGCAACTACATCCGGCTGATGCGCATGCTGCTGCCAAGCGGCTTTTACCATGGGATTGCCACGCACGATCCGAAAATGATCGCGGCCACGATTCGCTGGGCCGCGGAAAAGCAGATCTCCAAGGACGATTTCGAGTTCCAGATGCTCTACGGCATTCGCACCGACCTGCAGCGCCAACTGGTGCGCGACGGCTATCGCCTCCGCATTTACATTCCCTACGGCCGCGACTGGTTTCCGTATGTAATGCGCCGGCTGGCGGAGCGCCCCGCGAACCTCATCTTCTTCGTACGCAACTTCCTGCGCTCCTAGTAGCGCCGGCATCCTGCCGGCAAGCGTTCTGCCCGCACAGATAATGCCGCTCCTTCAACCCAACGATTCCCCAGGCTTCAGCGCATGCACGTGCACCCCCCGCACACCCGTCGCCTCCTTGCACAGCGTTTCCGGCGTCCCTGTGAGCGTTGGGAACGTCGCATAGTGCATAGGGATCATGTGTTTCACGTCCAGCAACCGCATTGCATGCACAGCCTCCTTCGGGCCCATCGTGAAAACATCCCCGATCGGCAGCATCGCAATTTCCGGTTTGTACAGTTCGGCGATCAGCTTCATATCGCCAAATACGCATGTATCTCCCGCGTGATAAATCGTCACGCCGCCGGGAAGCTTAACGATGTAGCCCGCGGCCTCGCCGCCGTAAATGCGCTCCTCGCCATCCTCGATCGAGTTCGAGTGAAACGCGTTCGTCATCGTGACGCAGAAATCGCCCACCTTTTGCGTCCCGCCCTTATTCCCCGGAAGGCATTGCGCGCCGGTTTTCTTCGACTCCAGCCAAAGATAAGTTTCGAACGTCGCCACAATTTTCGGTTTGAACTGCTTCGCCAAAGTCAGCAGGTCGCCGATATGATCCGTGTGGCCGTGCGTGATGAAAATAGCGTCGAGCCGCGCCAGGTTCTTCAGATTTTCCGGGCAGCGTGGATTCGACATCACAAACGGGTCGATAATCGCGAACTCCCCGCCGGGCGTCGTCAGCCCAAACGTGCTGTGCCCAAAATAAGTGATCTTGTTGCCCTTCAAATCCAGCATGGAAATCTCCTCAGTAAGCGTTAACCGGCTACAAAAAAGTACCGACGGGCTGTCACAAAGCAGATTCCTCACCTCGTTCAAAAAGCGAACGGGGTTCGGAATGACAAAACTGCTGTTATAAGTAGCTCATGGAAATTGCGCGCGCCAGCAAAATCATTCTAAGTTGCCGTCTATTTCGAGAGCAGCATCTTGATCGCTGCCTCGTACGTCTCGTGGTCTCCGGCTCCCACTAAGTGCCCGACCTGCTGCCCGTCCTTCCCATAAAAAACAGACGCGGGGATCGAGCCGTTCCAGCCGGGCAGTACCGCCTGAACGAACGCGTCTTCTTCGCCCTTTTTCTTACGATAGTTCGGGAATATGGGTTTGTATCGCGCCAGGAATCGCCGCATCAGGATCAGGTCGCCATCCTGGTCCAGGCTGACGCCCACAACTTTCAAGCCCTGCGGCGCGTATTGTTTCGCCAACTCGTTCAGCATCGGATACTCGTCGCGGCACGGCTCGCACCACGTCGCCCAAAACGTCACCAGCAGCGGCTTGCCTTTGTATTGCTCAAGCAGCTTCTGATATCCCTGGGTGTCAATCAGTGCCGGGTCTTTCGGCGCAGGCGTTTGTGCCGTCGCCAACGCCAATCCCGCGGCCACCAGCAATCCTGCCAGTGCCATTCTAAGTTTCATGTCGTTCCCTCTCCCTTACATTCTAGCCTTTCCTGGCCGGTTGAGAATCCAGGGAGTACCGCGTAGAATGGGTTTGATGCTGCTCTTTGTCCCGCAGCGCCTTTTTTATTGGACTATCGCCGGTTGAGTTACGTAAGCTAATCCCAGTCCGCTACCGAAGCAAAGGAGAGTTTGCATGGCATATGTGATTGCCGAACCTTGCATCAACACCAAAGATACGGCGTGTGTTGATGTCTGTCCGGTGGACTGCATCCACCCGCGCAAGGACGAGCCTACCCATCAGGCCGAAACGATGCTGTACATCAATCCCGTCGAATGCATCGATTGTGGCGCGTGTGTTCCAGTCTGCCCCGTGACTGCGATTTTCGCGCTCGAAGATCTTCCGGAGAAGTGGACCCAGTTCACCGCGATGAACGCCGACTGGTACGCCAAAAAGTAAGCGAAGCAGTGCGGGTCAAGTCAGTTTTCTGATCTACCGGGCTCCGGACATCCGGGGCTCTTTTTTTGCCTCGGCCTGGACTGAAATCGACTCACGCCAGAGGCGGCATTTTCAGCGCATTCCACATCCAATCCGATACCATGGCTGTGCTGTTCAAGGGGAATCCTTGCGCCGGATATTGACGAATCTTTTCCTGCTTCCGTTTTTGTTGCTGCTCCCATTCGCAGGCGTCGCAGCCGCGCAATTGACCGGCTCTCCACAAGGCACGTATTCCGGCACTTTGCAGGCCGGCGAGGCGCAACTCCACCTGCTGTTGCATCTTTCCAAGAATACGAACGGCGCGCTCCGCGCGACTCTCGACAGCCTGGAGCAAGGCGTCTTCGCCATCGAAGCGACCTCGGCCTCGTTTGCGAACTTCAACCTGAAATTGGAACTCGGTTCTGTGGGTGCGCGCTTCGAGGGCAAAGTTACCCCGGACCACGAAATCATTTCCGGAAGCTGGTCCCAGGGCAACGTATCCATCCCGTTGATTTTCCGCCGCGAGACGGGCGCCGTAGCGCGAAAGCCCGGCGATGCGATCTCTCCCGTCGAAGGCCTCTGGCAAGGCGCCGTGGAAACGCACGGGATGCGGCTCCGATTTCAATTGCACATTTCCCACGATATGGAAGGCTCTCTGATCGCCGCGCTCGACAGCCTCGACCAGGGAGTCACCGGGCTGCCCGCCAACCATGTGACCTTGAAGGATCCGATTTTTCATTTCGAGATTCCGTCCGTTGCCGGCGTTTATGAAGGCTCTCTGAATTCCGCGAAAAATGCGATCACCGGAAAATGGTCGCAAACCAGCGCCGATAATTTGCAGCTGGACTTCAAGCGTTCGGACCAGACTCTGGAATTGCGCCGCCCGCAAACGCCCACCAGGCCATTCCCGTATCTCGAAGAAGAAGTGACCTTCGCCGGCGGAGCCGACGGAATTGTGCTGGCCGGAACTCTGACCCTTCCCAAGGGAGAAGGGCCCTTTCCCGCGGTTCTGCTGATTCCCGGATCCGGCCCGCAGGATCGCGACGAATCTCTGTCCAGTCACCGGCCTTTTCTGCTGATCGCGGATGCTCTCACGCGGAAGGGAATTGCCGTGCTGCGCTGCGACAAACGCGGCGTCGGCAAATCCACCGGCAATCTGGACGCCGCCACCACGATGGACCTGGCCGCGGACGCAAAGGCGGCGCTGGCGTATCTGAAATCGCGCAAGGAAATTGACGGCACGCGGATCGGCCTGCTCGGCCACAGCGAAGGCGCAATCATCGCGCCATATCTGGCTGGACACTCCAAGGACGTGAAGTGGCTGGTGCTGCTTGCTGCACCGGCGACCAATGGTGAGCAGACACTTCTGAATCAGTCCGAATTGATCGGCCGTGCCGGTGGATTAAGCGACGAACAACTCGATGCGAGCCTCGGTTTTGATCAGGCCGCCTATGCCCTGGTTCGCAAAGAGAAAGACCCCAACACACTCGCCGAGAAGCTGGTCGCGCTGGTGAAGGAGTCGGGGCTGGATGCGGCGCTGCCCCCCGCGGCGTTGGAGACGCAGTTGCGAATGCTGACGTCCCCCTGGTTCCGCTTTTTCCTGGACTACGACCCGCTGCCCAATCTGAAATCCGTGAATTGCCCGGTCCTGGCGCTTTACGGTCAGAAAGACCTGCAGGTGGCGGCGAAGGCCAATCTCCCGTTACTCAAAAAGACATTCCAGGAGTCGATGAACACCCAGGCGGAGACCCGGGAGCTGCCGGAGCTGAATCATTTGTTCCAGCACGCCTACACGGGAACTCCCGCCGAATACGCCGCCATTGAAGAGACCTTCTCGCCCGAAGCGCTGGCCCTGATGGTCGACTGGGTTGCGGGTCACAGCTCCTCCAAATAACAAAGGATTAATCAATTCAAGCAGCTCTTCCGTTCAAACATTCGCGCTTCTCGCGGTATCATGGAATGTGAATCTGATGCCCCAGTCTCGTCCTCCATTCCATCTTTTGCTGATTGTGCACGCTCACCAGCCTGCGGGAAATTTCGAGCACGTTTTTGAAGAGTGTTTTCGCACTTCCTACGATCCTTTTCTCACCATGATCGAAAAGCATCCTGGCGTGCGGCTGGCGCTGCACTATTCGGGGCCGCTGCTTTTGTGGATAGAGAAGAATCATCCCGAATATTTCGAGCGCCTGCGCAAACTGGTGGCTACCGGCCGCGTGGAACTGATTGGCGGCGGATTCTACGAGCCGATTCTGATTTCAATTCCGATCACGGATCAGGTGGAGCAGCTGAACCGCCTGGCCAGCTATATCGAGCAGCATTTCGGCAAACGCCCCACGGGTGCCTGGCTGGCGGAGCGCGTGTGGGAGCCGCAACTCCCCGCTTCACTGGCCGAGGCAAACGTGTCGTACACGCTGGTGGACGATTTACCGTTTGTCGCCGCAGGATTCGAAGCGGAGGAGTTGTTCGGCGCGTATATTGCCGAGGACCGCGGCAAATCGGTCTGGCTCTTTCCCGGGCTGAAGGATTTGCGCTATCTGATTCCGTTTCGCAAGCCCGCGGAAACGATTGCCTATCTGGAAAAAGCCGCACAGGTGCGTCCTGGCGGTGTCGCCGCTTTCGGCGACGACATGGAAAAATTCGGCTGCTGGCCGGGGACGTTCAAGCATTGCTACACGGACGGCTGGCTGGAGGAATTTCTCACCGCGCTCGACGAAAATTCATCGTGGCTGAAGACCATTACTCCCGGGGAGTTCATGTCCAGCCATCTGCCGCTCGGCCGCGCGGATCTGCCCGCCGCCTCTTATGCGGAAATGATGGAGTGGGTGCTGCCCACCAACACGCGGCAGCGATTTTTCGCGCTGGAAAAGGAATTCGCGCTGCGACCCGATGTGCTGACATTCTTGCGCGGCGGTTCCTGGCGCGGTTTCTTTCGCAAATATCCAGAGGCCAACCTGCTGCACAAGAAGATGCTTCGAGCCTCCGCGGCGGTGGCTTCGGTTCCCACACGGCGAACCAGCCTGGAATACGCCGCGCAAAACCAGGAGGCGCGTGACCGTGTTCTGCGCGGACAGGGGAACGACGCCTACTGGCACGGCGTCTTCGGCGGAATTTACGCGCCGCACCTGCGTACCGAAATCTGGCGCAATCTGATTCGCGCGGAGGCGCTGGCCGACCAGCTCACACCCGGCGGGCTGATGCCGCGCGTAGAGATGGTGGACTATGACGCCGACGGCGCCGCCGAAATACTTTTCAGCGCGCCAGAATTTCAAGCCCTCCTGAAACTTTCCGATGGCGCCACACTGGCATTCTTTGATTTTCGTCCCGCAAATGCCACGCTGATCAACTCCATCATCCGCCGCCAGGAGGCCTATCACTCCAAGCTTCGTGAAGCCGCAAGTGCGAAGCCCGCGGAAGGCACGGCGGTTTCCATCCACGATCAGGTGCTCGTGAAAGAACCCAATCTCGACCGATTCCTGCGCTACGATCGCTATCCGCGCCACGCGTTTCGTTTGCTACTTTTCGATCCGTCGCAGACCCATGCCGATTACGAGGAACTCCGGCTGAAGGAAATTTCGGACGCCGCCTCCGGCTCCTATCTCTTGCACGCCTCTTCCGCAAACTATGCGGATTTGCAGTTTGCCTGTGAACTTCCGGAATACGCCGTCGAAGGCAGCCCCGTGCCACGGCTCGCGGTTACGAAACTATTCCTCTTCGGCCCGACGCCCCAGGGCTGCGAAGTCAGCTGCGATCTCTCGATCTCGATTTCCGCCCCGTTGGCCCGCCCGCTGGCGCTGGGATTGGAGTCGGTGATCAATTTCCTGGCGCCGGCGGATATGGACCGTTTCTTTGAGACGCCCGCTGGCCCGCAAAACCTGCGCTTCTCGGGCGTCTTGCCGGCTCCCCTGGTGCGAGTCGAAGACGGCTGGCAAAAGGTTCGCGTCACGCTGCATGCTCCGGGTTCGCAGGAGTTCTGGGTCGCTCCGATTGAAACCGTCTCGGAGTCCGAAGGCGGCTTCGAGCGCGTCTATCAAGGCTCTCAGATCCTTGCCCTCTGGCGTCCGGATTTCATGCGGCACACATCGTTTTCCGCGCGCTTGTTGTGGCGCGTGGATTTGCTCTAGCCGTTCGCTTGGGTGGCATGGCCTTCTGGAGTTATTCTTTTCCCGGTGAATCTTCGAATTCAGCCCCTGCTTTCCTCGCCATGGTTTATCTTCTCCGTCGCTTTGCTTCTGCGGCTGAGCTTCCTGTTTTATGAAGCTCACCAGGTCCCGTCCGAAGCGCTGGCCACCGTCCCTTTTCAGAATGAACAAGGAAGCGTCGCTGCCGCACTTGCTCAAGGCCAGGGATTCTGCTGCCTGTATCAGCAGCCGACGGGCCCCACGGCATGGCTTGCTCCGGTCTATCCGGTTTTCCTTGCGATTATCTTTAAGCTTTTCGGCACCTTCACGGTCGCTTCCTTTTATGTGGCGGCGTTATTTAATTGCATTTTTTCCGCCCTTGTCTGTTTACCGCTTTTCCTCACTGCACTACGAATTGGAAATCGCGCCACGGCCGCCACGGCCGCATGGCTCTGGGCCGTATTTCCGAGCGGCATCCTCATCCCCTTCGAATGGATTTGGGAAACTTCGCTCTCCGCATTGCTGGCGATCACCCTGCTCTGGGCCGCTTTTCGTCTGGCTGGCGATCCCCGCCGGCGAAATTTTGTTCTCTACGGCCTCTTCTGGGGATTTTGCCTGCTCGTAAATCCCGCGCTCGGGGCCGTGCTTCCAATCCTGCTGCTGTGGATTTATCTCCGGATCAGTTCTTCGCGGCTGCAACGAATTCGTGATATCTCGGTTGTCCTTTGCCTGGCGATGCTCGTCTGCATCCCGTGGACCGTTCGCAACGCCATCCAGTTTCACCGGTTCATTCCGATCCGCTCAAACCTCCCCTTCGAGCTATGGATGGGTAACAATCCGATTTACGATCCCCACTCCCGCCAACTGAATCGCATCACGCGCTACGAAGAGATGCATCGGTACTCCCAGTCGGGGGAAGCCTCCTACCTGGAAGAAAAAGGGCGCGCCGCGAAGGAATTTATCCGCGCGCATCCCTCGCTGGCCCTGCAACTTGCGGAAAGGCGCGCAGTGGGGCTTTGGATGGGAACTCCCTCGCCCTGGCGGGACTTTCAGCGGGCCGATTCCAATCTCGTGCGGTTCATCTTTATTTGGAACGCACTCACCCTGCTCGGCGCCGCCGCCGGGCTCGTCTGCCTTTTCTTTGTCCGTCGGTGGTTCGTTCTGCCCGTCGCCGCATATCCGTTGGCGTTTCCGCTCGTCTACTACGCCACGCAATCTTCGCTGAGGCTGCGGCACCCTTGCGATCCGATCCTCGCGCTTCTGATGGCCCTGGCTATTACCTGGCCCTGGTTGCGAACCGCCGCCTCGCATGCAAATAGCGCGTGATTGCGGTACACTTCCGGCAGCCCAAAAATTCCAAAAATTCAGTGGAGTTGTTTGAAGTAGTTTCATTCGTTAAAGACCTTACCGATGAACAGCAGCCCGCACCCCTCTTTCCAGTCGGTCCACGTTCAACTCCTGATCACCATTTTTCTCGCGGTTCTTCTCTGGGCGCTCTACCAACGGCTGCGAAAAGTGGAGTTCTTCCACTGGTGGGCCTGGGCGTGGACATGTTCCGCCGTTTTTCTGGCCGCGGCCATTGAGTCGGTGGCTGTCGGCCCGGACTGGACGCCGCTCAAGATCAGCTTGATGGCGGCAGTTCTTGTTTTCGGGATGCTGCAATCATTGCTGCTCGCGCTCGGTGGGCTCAGTTGGAGCATTCCGGAGCGCTCGCTTAAGAAAATATTCAGGACCGGGCTTTGGCTGACCCTGGCAATCTCCGCGGCGGCGTTCTGGGCCGGCTTCCATTTGCGTTCCCATCGCGATGTCAGCTTTGCCGCGCGCAATCTACCGCGAACACTAACCATGATGGCTGCGCTCGGCTACTGCTGTGTCGTATTCTTCGGGCAGTGGCGCAGAAAGAAATCTTGGGCCGCACTGATGTCGGGCGCGTTTTGCCTCTTTTATGCCCTAAACCAGGTTTCCTACACCATCGATTTTGTCGGGGTCTTGCGCAAGTATTACGGAACCGGCGCGGAGATAACCCCCAACCCGATCGATCACGTACAGGTTTTGCTCGGCTCTCCCCTTTTCTTCCTGGATCTGGTGCACATCTGCGGCATCTGCCTGGGAATGATTCTGCTGCTCGTCGAGCAGTCGCAATCCACCGAGCGCAACCTGGAAGTTAGCGAAAGGCGCCGCCTGGGTCTGGCCGTGAATAACGTCGAGCTCCAGCAGGAAATTGACGAACGCCATCGCGTGGAGCACGCGTTGCGAGAGAGTGAGGCCAAGTTCCGCCTGGTGGCGGAGACGGCGCCCTGCGCTATCTGGATTCTGCAGGGCGAAAGGGTCGTTTACGTCAACCGTTATGCGGAAACACTCAGCGGCTACTCGCGGGAAGAGCTCTTCTCGATGAATGCGTGGGAGTTGGTGGACCCCGAATTTCGTACCATGGGCGAGCAGCGGTACAGTGCGCGGCTCCGAGGAGAAAATCCCGAGCCTCGCTATCAGTTCAGAATCCGCACGAAGGCCGGCGAACTCCGCTGGCTGGATTTTTCCGGCGCGCGCACTAACTTCGAGGGGAAGCCCGCCATCCTCGCCACCGCGTTCGACATCACCGCCATTAAGCGCGCCGAGCAACAGCTTCTGGAACGCACCATGTACCTGGACGCACTGATTGCCAACAGCCCTCTGGGCATCGTTACCAAGGACGAGCAGAACCGCGTGGTCTTCTGCAACCCGGCGTTTGAACGGATGTTTCACTACTCCCAGAGCGAACTGCAGGGCAAGGATATCGACAGCATCATCGCCTCGCACGACCTGGAAGAAGCCAGTCGCATGACGTTTGCCGTCCACGACGGTGGAGTGGTCCACGCAACCGCGCAACGCCGCAAAAAGGACGGCACGCTGATCGACGTGGAGCTTCACGGCATCCGCGTCTACTCCGGAGAGACTTTTGTCGGCGCCTTCGCCATTTACCAGGACATCAGCGAACGCCGCCGTTCCGAGGAAAAACTTCAGGCCTTGCGCAACCGCCTGACCCGCACGCAAGAGGAAGAGCGCTCGCGCATCGCCAGGGATCTTCATGACGATATCGGCCAACGGCTGGCCATTCTAAGCATCGATCTGGAGCAGATGAAGCTCGCTTCGCAGCAGGACGGCTCGGCGTTCGCCCGGGAGCTGGAAGCCTTGGTGCGGACGGCCGGCGAGATCACCTCCGATGTCCATAATATTTCCCGACGCCTGCATCCTTCGCAGGTGGAATTGCTGGGCCTTGCGCCCGCGCTGAACAATTTTTGCCGGGAGTTCGCCAACCGCAATTCCATGCGCATTCAGTTCACCAGCGCTTGCCTGACGTGCAAAGTTCCTGAAGAAGCTTCCTTATGCCTGTTTCGCGTGGCCCAGGAAGCGATCCGCAATGTCCACAAGCACAGCGGGTGCAGGGAAGCGCTGGTGGAACTCGACGAAATCTCCGGTTCGCTGCGCCTCCGCATTTCAGACCGCGGCGCCGGATTCGATCCGGTTCTGGCGGAGGCCACACAGGGCCTGGGACTCCTGAGCATGGAAGAGCGGTTGCGCAGCATGGGCGGTGAACTGTTCGTGCATTCGCGGCCCGGCGGAGGCACCTGCATCGAAGCGTGCATCCCGGCGACGCAAAACGTCCCCGCGTAGAACGCTGCCATTCGCAGACGGGAGGAGTTTCGCCTGGTGGCGGCTCCGCTGATCCTCTGCTAAAGTTTCCTTTCAGCGCTTGGAGACTGTTATGCCAATTCCCAAAGATGTTCTGGCCATGCTCGTCTGCCCTGTTTGCAAGAAACCCCTGCATGCCGCTCCAGACGATTCCGGCTACAAATGTGAAGCGTGCAGGCGGGTATATCCCGTGCGCGATGGCATCCCCGTGATGCTTGCTGAAGAAGCCACGATCGCGCCCGAATGACTCATGACCTGCCGGCCGACATGGAAACCCAACTCGCGAACAGCGGTCCACGACTGAAGCGCCTTCTGCCGCGCTTCCGCAAACTGCGCATCGGCGTGCTTGGCGACCTGATGCTGGATCGTTACGTCTGGGGCAACGCGAACCGCCTCTCCCCAGAAGCCGCGGTTCCTGTCGTTGATTACGTATCGGAGCAGGACTGCCCCGGTGGAGCGGGCAATGTTGCCGTCAACATTGCCGCGCTCGGCGCGCAGGTGGAAGTGTTCGGTGTAATCGGCGCGCGAAAGGATTCCAGCCGCGGCCACAAAGCCGCGAAAATTGCAGCGGATGAAGCAGGCACTGCGCTGCACGCCAGCCTGCGCAAACTGAACATTGGCGACCGCGGCATCATAGCCGACGCCGAACGCGTGACCACGCTGAAGACTCGCATCATCGCAAAGCACCAGCACATCGTGCGCATCGATCATGAGCGCAGCAACCGGGTTGGCCCAGAAACAGAAGAAAAGATATTTCGTCTTCTTGTCTTCGCGCTAGAAAAACTGGATGGACTGGTGCTTTCCGACTACGACAAAGGATTGCTTGGAGATGGTTTTGCAGACCGGGTGCTCAGTGCCGCACACCAGTTAAAGGTGCCGGTGTATGTAAAACCCAAGACTTCCCGGCTGTATTCGTATCGCGGCGCTCGCGTGATTGTTTGCAATGCCAAAGAAGCGGGTCATTACGTCGGACGCACGCTTTCCGACGAAACGTCCATCGAAGAGGCCGGCCGGAAACTACTACCGCACTTTGGTTGCGCAGCGGTCGTGATTACGCGGGGTAACAAGGGAATGAGTATTTTTGACGAAGATTCGCCCCGGCACGTTCACATTCCGGCGACTGGTGTTGAAGTGACGTACGCGCGCGTGGGCCAGCCGGGGATTGAACGTGGAACCACCGGTCGCCAGGTCTTTGACCTAACCGGAGCGGGTGATACGGTGTTGAGTGCATTGTCATTGGCTTTGGTAGCTGGCGCACCGTTGCTGGAGGCAGCCATGCTAGCCAACATTGCCGCAGGTGTCGTGGTCGGCAAACTTGGAACTGCCAGTGTCTCGCCAGAAGAACTCTCCGGGGCGCTTGACGAAATCCACGCGTAGTTCTCTCCGGACCGCGCGGGCACGCTTCGGTTTTATTTCTGCGAATAATTTATCGATATTTAGTTACGGGAAAAGTTATGGCGGGAAGCTGATCGATTTGTCAGACGGCAAAATCCACAGCGGAACGACCTTCGTTTTCCGGCTCTTCTCGCCATCCGAGGCTTCCGGCATCGGCGAAAACGGGCTGATCGCCACATCCACTTCGATTGAGTCGCTCTTCCTGGGCGCTTTCGCCCCCATGATCTTGTAGCTCTTCACGGGCCCATAATATCCCGCGGGTCCCCAGTCGGCCGTAAAATCACTCAGCCGGTACGTCTCGGAGGGCTTCCACAGTTCATAAGCTTTATTGGTGTCGCCCGCGACCAACGCGTCAAAAAAATGGGCCGCCGCTTTTTTCTCCGGGTAATAGCGGAAGGTGAACCACAGCACCACGGCCAGCGTGATTGCCAGCGCGGCCACCGTGAAAAGCATGACGCGGGACTTGCGCGGCTTTTCAATCTCCGGTTCGAGAAGCGACATTCAGTTGTCTCCGGCGCGCATAAGTCAAATCCCTGGCAGCGCGCCACGCTCTAGAATGTTACAAGAGCAGGCGAACGCCCGCAAAGTCCCCATTTCATTGGACGCCGTCCATTGTGAATTGGTTCCCGACTCGCGCCCGAGCAACTGAAGCGCGTCTTTATCCCGCCAGCGCGCCGCCGGAGCCCTCCGGCAGTTCAATCGCATACTTGGTGCGGGCTTTCTCCCGGTGCATTTCCAAAGCCAGCTCGATCAGCTTGTCGATCAATTCGCGGAATCCGATCCCCGAGGCTTCCCACAATTTGGGATACATACTGATGGAGGTGAAACCCGGAATCGTGTTTACTTCATTCAGGAACAGTTTGCCGCCCTTCTTTTCGAGAAAGAAATCGACGCGCGCCATTCCCAGAAGCTCCAGTGTGCGAAAAGCCTTGACGGCCAACTCCTGGATTTTCTTCATCTGCGCGGGTTTCAGGTCCGCCGGGATCAGCAGTTGCGTGCCGTCCTCCAGATACTTGGCGGTGTAATCGTAAAATTCGCGGTGCGGCACAATTTCACCGGGCACGGAGGCTTGCGGGTCGTGATTGCCCAGGACGGAGACTTCGATCTCGCGGGCACTCACGGCTTGCTCGACCAGGATCTTCATCCCAAACTCGCAAGCCAGATTCAGCGCTGGTACCAGTTCAGCGGAATTGTGCACCTTGGTCATTCCCACGGAAGAGCCAAGCGTCGCCGGCTTCACGAAAACGGGGTACGGGAATTTTG
Source organism: Vulcanimicrobiaceae bacterium (assembly GCA_035484435.1). Lineage (GTDB taxonomy): Bacteria > Acidobacteriota > Terriglobia > Acidiferrales > UBA7541 > Acidiferrum. Next base: position 24,056 of record DATHOY010000143.1, read on the forward strand.
CCTCGATTTCCGCCTGCACCGCGGCCGGCTCTTTTTCCCAGCGCCACCGGAACACCGTCACCCAGGGCACAACGGGGATTCCAGCAGCCTCGCAAAGCCGCTTCGAAACATCCTTATCCATGCCAATCGCAGAGCCAAGAACGCCGGCGCCGACAAAAGGAATATCCGCAAGTTCCAGCATTCCCTGAATCGTGCCGTCTTCGCCGAACGTGCCGTGCATCACGGGGAAAATCACATCGAACCGTTGCGCGCCCGCACCACGATCGAGAGGCACGATGGCCGCCTCCGTCGGATCGGCAGTAAGCATCACGCGCCGCCCGCTCTTCAAAATGTCCGGCAGCGGCTTTGCCGCGCCCTCGCCAACCAGCCAGTGGCCGTCTTTGGTGATGCCGACGGGCACAGGCTCATATTTGTCCGGGTCCATGCCGCGAATGACGGATGCGGCGGAAACCAGGGAAACTTCATGCTCTCCGGAGCGGCCGCCGAAGAGCACGCCGACGCGGAGTCTTTTCTTTTTGTCTGGGGTCACAAATCGTTCCTGTCTTGCCGGGCCGAGCGAGCAATCATTTTAGCTAAGAATTCAGTTATAAGTGGAAACGCGGAAAAAGGGAAAAGGGGACTCGCGAAACGTTGCGGAAGCGGCAACGGTAGTTTGCAGACTCTCGGCAAATCTCAATCAAGAAGTCAAAATTACAGGATTTTCTTGCCGAGGGCGGAGAGGACGAGTTCCACGCCGAGCAGGGCGGTGCGGTTGTGTTCGTCGATGACCGGATTGATTTCCACGACTTCCATCGACACCATGGCTTCGCTATCGGCAATCATTTCCATGGCGAGGTGGGCTTCGCGATAGGTGACGCCCCCGCGAACTGGTGTGCCAACGCCGGGTGCATCGCTGGGATCGACAAAGTCCATGTCCAGGCTGACCGCAATGCCGTCCGTGTCGTCCATCGCGAATTTCAAGGCGTCGGCCATCACTTCGCGCATGCCGCGCTCGTCAATTTCGCGCATCGTAAACGCCTTCACGCCAAGCTTCTTGATGAACTTCTTTTCGTGGGAATCCAGGTCGCGCACGCCGACGAGGACCACATTCTGCGGCTCGACCTTAGGCTTGTAGCCGAAGAGATCGTAGAGTTCTGGAACACCGTACCCCAGAATTCCGGCCAGCGGCATCCCGTGCACGTTCCCCGAGGGCGAGGTCTCCGGCGAGTTCATGTCGCTATGCGCATCCAGCCAGATGCACCCGATCTGCTTTTTTTCCTTCTTGAAATGAGCCGCCACTCCGCCCACGGAGCCTGCCGCGATGGAATGGTCTCCACCCAATACGAGCGGAAGCCAGCCTTCCTCGATTGCCTTCTCAACGGCTGTGCCGAGGTCCTTGCAGGTATCCGTAATTTCTTCTACATACTTTGCGCGCTTTTCCCCGATGGGCATCTCTTCCGGCTGCTTCACGGAAATGTTGCCGATGTCTTCCACCTGCACGCCAAGCTGCTTGATGCGCGCCTGCAACCCGGCGACGCGCAGGGCAGAAGGCCCCATGTCCACGCCGCGGCGGCTGGCGCCAAGGTCCATCGGTACGCCGATGATGCGAACTTTTTGAGGCATGAAGAACTCCGTGGCTCGTCGCCGGTGACTCGTGAATCGCGACTGGTGTCTGCCTGAGGCGGAGAAGCACCAGTCACTGGTCACCAATCACCAGTCACTTTGTAAATAGCTTAAAACGAATGGTTGAATCTGCCGGGATGGTACCGCATCTACCCCGGATTAAGGATATACCCGGTAAATCATCCGTGGGAAGGGGATGACCTCCCGGATGTGCTCAGTGCCGCAGATCCAGGCGACGGTGCGCTCCAGGCCCAGCCCAAAACCGGCGTGGGGCACGCTGCCATAGCGGCGCAGGTCCAGATACCACTGGAAGGACTCCACCGGTAAGTTGTTCTCTTTCAACCGATTAACAAGCAGATCGTAGTCATGAATACGCTGGCTGCCCCCGATAATCTCGCCGTAGCCCTCCGGGGCGAGCATGTCGAAGGAGAGTGCCAAATCGGGACGCTGGGCGTCCGGCTGCATGTAGAAGGCTTTGATGGCCGTTGGGTAATGGTGAACCATAACCGGGCGATCGAAGCTGCTGGAAATGATGGTTTCCTCGTCGCCACCAAAGTCGTCTCCGAACTTGGCGGGGTTGCCGTTCTTCTGAAGCACGCCAACGGCTTCCTCGTAGGTGATGCGCGGAAAAGGCGGCTTGATGTTTTCAAGCTTCTTGATATCGCGCTTCAGAGTTTCGAGCTCGCGTGGCTTGTTTTTAACCACGCCCTGGACAATCGCGCTCACCAGGCCTTCGCCGAGGTCCATCATGTCTGGGAGTTCCGCATAAGCCGCTTCGGGCTCCAGCATCCAGAATTCGGTGAGGTGGCGGCGAGTTTTGGATTTTTCCGCGCGGAAGGTGGGGCCAAATGTGTAGACCTTGCCGAGCGCCATCGCGGTGGCTTCGATGTAAAGCTGGCCGCTCTGCGTCAGATAAGCCTTCTGGTCGTCAATGTAGTTCACTTCGAAGAGCGTGCTGGTTCCTTCGCACGCCGCGGGCGTGAACATCGGCGCGTCGGTGAGCGTGTAGCCCTGCGAGTCCATGAAATCGCGCGCGGAGCGGATAGCCTCGGCGCGGATGCGCAGGATCGCGGCCTGCCGAGGTGTGCGAATCCACAGATGCCGCTGGTCAAGGAGGAAATCGACTCCATGCTCTTTCAATTGAATAGGGAAGGGCGTGGCTTCGGAAACGCGCTGGACGATCTGAATCTTGGTGACGCCCATCTCGTAGCCGCCGGGCGCGCGCTGTTCAGCGCGAATCTTGCCGGTGACGATGACGCTGGACTCCTGCGTAAGCCCTTTCAGTGCTTCGAAGGCCTCCGGATTGTCCTTCAGCGAACAGACTCCCTGAATAATCCCGGTACCGTCGCGAAAAATGGGAAAGACCAGCTTGCCGGATTCGCGAATGTTATAAAGCCAGCCCCGGATGGTAACTTCCTGGCCGTCGTACTTGCCTGCACTTTCAATCGTGATCGTGGTCATGGTGAGCTTCTCTGTGAAAACTCCAAACAATTAGTTTAGCAGAGAAGGGCAGAGGCTTTCTTAGGGCTGGTGAGAGGATCGGACCCGACTTGAAGATTGAATGGGCCGGACCTATCCCGCATGAGCGGTGCGATTGCGAGGCTAGAGGCTTTGCAAATCTTCCTCGAGGCGGTCGAGGGATTTTGCTGCGGCGGTGATTTGGTCGGGGAGGCCGGGGGCGTCGGGGCCGGTCTTTTCTTTTAATTCCAGGGTGAGAGGAATCTCGCCACCTGGCAGGGAGCGGAATAACTTCAGCGCGGCGGGCCAGTCGATGGAGCCGTCGTGGGGCGCAAGATGCGCGTCTTTGTCGCCCAGGTTGTCGTGGATGTGGGCGCTGGCGATGTGCTCGCGCATGGCTTCGAAGCTGGTGGCAACGCGCTCTTCTTGCGGGCCGTCGGCCAGGTGGGCGTGGCCGATATCGAAATTGAAGCGCAAACCGGTGAGCCGCGTCTCTTCCACAAAAGCACGCAAATAGGCGGGCTGGCCCATTTCGCCCGTGGTGTTTTCCACGCAGATGGTCACGCCGACATGTTTGGCGTGAAGCACGAGATGCTCCAGGGAACTGAACGCCGCGTCGCGTTTGCGCGGGTCGGCGGTATCGCGATGGCCACCCATGTGAAGAATCATCCGGGAGAAGGGAAGGTTCTCGGCAATATCGATGGCGCGCTTCAGTTCGTCCATGGCCTCGATGCGCCGGACGCGTTCAACTTCCGTGATGGAAAGGGGAGTGCCGCCTTCGCGGTTGGGGCCAAAGTCGCGGCTGGTTGGAGCATGCAGGGAGGCAAGCTGCAGCCGGTTGTCGGCCAGGATTTGCCCCATTCCGCGGACATCCTGCGTATTCGTGTAATCAAAATGGCCTCTGCTGGCAAAAAGCTCGATGGCCTGGAAGCCCGCGCCATGAATCAATGCCAGAAACTCCGGCGTCAGCTTCTTGGATACAAAGAGATAGGTCGAAAGGATTCTTTGCATAAGTTAAGAGTTTAACCGCACGGGCGGCCGCATTGAAACGAAAGCAATATCGAGGCCGAAGGATGAGTAAACAGTTCGTGAGCCGCGCAAAAGAGTTTATACTTCCCGGGCAGTGAGGCGAATTTTCGGCCATCCGAGAGGAGTTGCACCATGAAATATTTTATTGCAATGGCGGTTTGCCTGTCGCTTTTGTCAGCGACGCCCGCGCTGGCGCAAAAAGCCCCCGAGGGAATCTGGCAAGGATACGACGGGGAATGGACGCATGTCTCTCAACAACTGGTGGCTTTAGCCGAGGCTACGCCGCCGGAAAAGTTTGCCTGGCGGCCTGCGCCTGGCGTCCGCTCTGCGAGTGAAGTTTACATGCACATCGCGATTGCGAATTTTTATTTGCTCAGCGTGACCGGCCCGAAGATGCCCGCTGACCTCAATCAGGGCATGGAAAAAACAGTGATATCCAAGGCGGAAGTTATCGGCTGGCTGAAGCGATCCCTCCAGGCAGTAAAAGAGTCGCACTTGGCGGAGAAGCCCGACGACTTGCAGCGCAAGGTCCATATCATGGATCGGGATGCGACGGTGGATGGTATGTACCTGCGCATCATCGTTCACGCGAACGAGCATATGGGGCAACTAATCGCATACGCGCGTATGGCGGGCGTTGTGCCGCCATGGACAAAGGAATAAGCGCAACCTTTGCGCGTGGGGCAGGGCGCTCTTTTTATTAGATGCCGCCGCGGAATTGCTGGCTGGTCATCTCAAGGCCCATGTAGTGTCCGGACGCTTGCAATTCTTAGTAGCCGATGGCGGAACCATCGTCGCGGGGGTCGGCAGCGCCGCAGCGCTCGCCGGTTTTGGGGTCGATGCCTATGGCGTTGACCAGACCGATATGCCCTTTGCGTTTCACCGTGTAGCCGCGCTCTTTCAGCTGCTCTTCCATTTCGGGTGAGAAGAGTTTCTCCATCAGCACCACGTCTGGCAGCCACTGGTGATGGAAGCGGGGAGCGTTGATGGCCGATTGTGCGTCCATGCCCAGGCGCATCCAGTTCAGGACGGTGAGCAGCGTCGCGGAAATAATAGTCGGGCCACCGGGAGAACCCGTGACAAAACTGAGCTGGCCGTTGCGAAGTACGATCGTCGGCGTCATCGAACTGAGCGGTCGCTTGCCGGGCGCGATAGTGTTGCCCTCGGACTGAATCAGGCCGAACAGTGCGTTGGGCACGCCGGGTTGCGTGGTGAAGTCGTCCATTTCGTCGTTCAATAGAAATCCCGCGGACGAGGTGACATGTGAGCCGTAGCCGTCGTTAAGCGTGGTGGTGCTGGCAACCGCGTTTCCTGCCGCATCGACGACCGAGAAGTGCGTCGTATGCGGGCCTTCGCCGAGGCTGATGATTGTATTCGGCGCGGCGCTAGCGCTCACTCCCTGGTGGCAGACATGTGGATTCCCAGCGTGCACCTCTTTGCTGGATGAGGCGCGATTTGGATCGATGGTGGAGAGAAGTTCTGTTGCGTAGCAGGAATCGATCAGCCCCGAAACCGGCACATTGTTGAAATCGGGATCGGCCAAGTACGCGGCGCGATCGGCGAAGACGCGGCGCATCACTTCCACAACCATGTGCACGCTCTGCGGGTCGTCCCAACCTTTCAGCGGGACATTTTGCAGCATGTTCAGCGCCTCGATTGCGGCGACGCCGCCGGAGCTCGGCGGAGGGGCGGAGAGCACTTCCCATCGCTGCCCGCCGGAAGTGTAACTGCCGTGGACGGCTTCGCGAATCTTCGGCTGATAGTTGGCCAGATCTTCCATCGTGATTAATCCGTCGCCCGCCGCCATATCCCGCACAAGCATCCGCGCGGTTTCGCCTTTATAAAACTCGGCAGGACCCTTTTTTGCAATTCGCCGGAGGGTGGCGGCCAGCAGCGGCTGACGGAAAATGTCTCCCGCGTGAAAGGGTTTGCCGTCGTTCAGAAAGATGTGGCGGCTCACCGGAAACTGCTGCAGGTCTGCACCTTCTTCGGCGAATTCGCGCACTAGTTTATCGCTGACGGGAAAGCCTTCTCCGGCGAGGCGAATGGCGGGGCGCATCACGTCGGCAAGTTTCATAGTGCCGTGGGTCTTCAACGCCAGCGCCAGGCCGGCAACGGTGCCCGGTACGGCGACGGAGCGGTAACCGATCGTGGAAGCCTTTTCGTCCAGTGTACCGTCGGGCTTGATGTACATGTCGCGCGTGGCTTTGCCAGGAGCCATTTCACGGTAATCGAAGAATGCAGTTTTTCCGCCGGCGAGGCGGACCAGCATGAATCCCCCGCCGCCGATGTTTCCGGCCGCGGGTTCGACGACCGCAAGGGCGAATGCGGTGGCCACGGCGGCATCCACGGCATTGCCACCGCGCTTCAATATTTCGACGCCGACCTGTGAGGCGAGCGGTTCATCTGTGGCGACCATGCCATGCGCGGCGCGAACCGGCTCGCGCGGCCACTCTTTTGGGATGTCTGGGTGATCGCGAAATTCCGCGGCGGCTTGGCCGCAAGTACGAATGGAAAGGGAAGTGAGAAGAAATACAGCCAGGGAAACACGAAGAAATCTGGGATACATAGCGAAGAAACGAGACTAAGGGATTCGCCCAGACGCGTCAAGTTGGGGAGCCGAATCGATACTTGCAGGTCTGCGCAAAGTGTGTTGGTTGCCTGAAATGGAGAGCTGGTGTTCCCCGTTGGCGAGTATACCGCCGTTTTCAGCGGTGCCACTTGGGAGGGCACCCTCCAAT
>DATHOY010000144.1:0-33740 GCA_035484435.1 Vulcanimicrobiaceae bacterium
TCTTCATCCACGAAGCAGTACGGCCCGATGTGCGCTCCGGCTCCAAGCTTCGCGCTTTTCGCAATCACCGCCGTGGGATGAATTCCCGGCGCATACTTCGGCGCTTCGTAGAACAGCTCAATCGCCTTCGCAAAACTCAAATAGGGATTGCCTGTCCGCAGTTTCGCCAGCGCCGGCCCGCTCGGCTCGCGTTCCACTTCCACGCCGTCCTCGATGAACACGGCGGAAGCCCGCGTGGTCTTGAGATTCGGCGCATATCGCCGGTTGGCCAGAAACGTCACCTCGCCCGGCTCGGCCTGTTCAATCCCCGCTACGCCGTGGATCGCTGCCTGCGGGTCTCCTTCCAAACGGCACTCCAACCGCTCCGCCAATTCCTTCAGCTTCATACGTACTCCTTCGCCATCCACCAAATAAGCTGTGAGTCTCGCACAGCATCAAGAGCGAAGTACAGCCAGACACTCTCGGAGTGCGCTGAGGAAGAACGACGCAGAGGCGTGACGTATCAGCGATTCGAGTAATCGCAAAAGGGCTCATAGCCCCGGGGCCCAGGATTTCACCCGCTGGCCACTGGTCTTAGCTTCGCTTTAGCCGAGGATTAAAGGTGCCCGATTACCATTGGACTCCGGGATACAGGCTCGGCATGCGGAATCCGCGGTAGGCATTCGCATTGGAGGTCTGCAGATGCCAGACTGTTTGCGGTGCGCTGCCAGGAATCACTTCAAAAATATCTGAGAAAACCCCGCCGGCGCCGGCATTGAAGTCGCCTTCGATATTCCCGTTGGCCAGCTGCTGCGCCCCGCCTCCCCAGAAGGAATATTCGCCGGGCTTGTAATCGGAGATGATCGTTGCGGTCATCGCCGTTTCGTCGATCTCCATTAGAGGCGCCGTACTGTAATTGCAGGGTGGCTGACCGGATGTCCCGCAGGTGACACCCGTGGGGAAAACGCGCAGATTGCCGTTGTCCATAATGGCCATCCGGAATTTTCCTGAACTGTTGGCGGTGGCAAAGTTGGGGTTGTGCTGTGCGTAAAACCAGTCCGCGGGTTCAGTGCCGCCCACGAGGGTGAAATCTCCCTGGTAGCCAAGATGCCAGAGAATCGCGCCATCGCCGGCTCCGTCGGCATAGTGAATCTTGATAATCCAGCTCTGATGCCTAATCGAAAGCAGAATGTTCCCATCATCGGTATAGAGGAGGGCGTTGGAGTGCGTCCAATCTGGATAGCCCTGCAGCGCCCTGGTGATATCGAGGTGATCGAATGCGCTCCACGTCCACCCAAGTTTGAAGCTCCCATCGCCCTGCGGAATCAGTTCGGCGAGCATATCACCGAGGATCGCGGCGGTAGGTGTTGCGGGGCAATTGGGAATGGTAGAACATAGTTCGCTGATCTGTATCAAAGCAATCCAGCGTCCATTGGGGAGCTGGATCACGTCGTGATGGAAATTTCTAAAAGTAATGGTTTTGCCGGCTGCGGTGAAGGCGTTTTCAATCTGAGTGGCCGTTTCTTCCTGGATGGTATTTCCAGCCAAGTCTATCTCCCGCACCGCGCTCGGGAAGATGCCAACGAGAAAATGACCATTCTGAAGGAGGTGCACACCCTGCACGTTAGCTCCGCTGGGCAAACCGCCATAACTCCACAGCAGATTGCCGGAGAGGTCGACAGCGGCCACCGCAACCATGCCCGCAGTCTTGCCAATCGTATCGAGCAGTTCAATTCCGGGTTGCGGGGTCATACCCGGACTGGTGGTAACCGTCAATACGGGAAGGGCAGCCGCGGGAAGAGCCTTTGTCGTGAACGTATGGTCCAGATCATTGGCAAATGTTCCGTCGGCAGCCTGTACCACAGCCCGCATGTGGTAATCGGTGGAAGCCAGCATCCCCGCAACGAAGAAGCTCAGCGAACCAGTTGCCGGCCCCGGCTGCGTCCAGGTTTTCAATTTATAGGAAGTGTCCGTGCCAAATTGGATGAAGACGTTCAGGCCAACCGGCGGTGTCAGAGTGTAGACGGCTACTTGCGGATTAGCCGTGGCAGTGACCTGTCCGGAGGCGAGCACGGTGATGGCTGTGGAACTTGTTTTCGTAGGATCCTTCTGGCTGCTCGCGGTCACAGTAATGCTGGTGTTCTGCGTTACCGCAGGCGCAGTGAAATTTCCCGTCGAATCAACGGTTGCGCCGGAACCGGCGGGCACCGACCAGGCGACGTCATTCGCGCCGACGGAATCAGCAGCGGTCAACTGCATCGACTCAGCGGAGAAAAGAAGCGCGGTTGTAGGAGCTACAGACAGTGTGACCGGGGGAGGAGGAGTTGAAGTGGAGTTGCAACCTGCGGAAAAAATTGTAATGGCAGAAAACGCAAAAATACCGAACGGAGTCCGATTCATTATTCATCCCAAGCGGGAAGTGGAGGCTGGCACCGCATCCCTATGAAGTGTAAAAACGCCCAGAGCGTAGCACATGCCGCTTGCGCAACCAACCGGAAACTCAGAACTTTGCCCAGCATACGGTGGCCGTGGAAGAGTGCCCCTACTTCTGATTCCGACAAAACCGAAGCTGGCGTGGAGCCTAACATCGGCGATAGCTGGAAACTGTCCCGGACTGGACGCCCTGAAAATCCAGGCTTGGTGCAAAGGACGCCGCGCGCTCCCCGTTCTGTCGCCTAAGGACCCTCTCGTTCCTGACTTTGCGACTGTGCAAAGTTGGACAGACTCGACAATATGAATCGCATTAGGTTGATACGGGCATCAAGTTCATACAGAGCGGGTGCCCGCAAGGGACGGATTATGCGAACTGGTTGAAGGATCGGCGATCGCAACCCATGCCGCAGCGAGAATACGGGCCGGCGATTCTAGACAGAGGAGGATTACGATGAACTGGGATTTGATCGAGGGCAAGTGGAAGCAATCGATGGGCAAAGTGAAAGTAAAATGGGGGAAGCTGACTGACGACGACGTCACCGCGGTCAACGGCAAGCGAGACCAATTGGTAGGCAAGATTCAGGAACGCTATGGACTTGCGAAAGACGCAGCGGAAAAGCAGGTCGACGAGTTTATCCAGTCGTATAGCGCGGACGACTCCGCAAAAGCGGCCAAGGCCTCCTGAACCGGCCCGCAACACCGGCGCGAAGAATGCGATGGTGAAATACGGCGTGGCTGCCGGCGAGAGTGTCTACCGCGCCTGGAACGCGAAAAGCGCGGGGTACTTCGCTCTGGCAAAGGAGGAATAGAGAGGCAGGGTGACCAGCCGTAGGCAGGTAATCGCCATTGGGTGCTTGATCAAAAAGTGCTGTTACTTTTTTGAGAGTTCGCCTTGGAAATGGCTTTCAACATCCTCGTGGCTTAAAGGATTTCCTGCTACGGCCAGAACAACCGAATAGACAACTTCATTTCGCTCAATCTGCGCCGTGAGGAACGCGCCGTCTTTCGGCAGTTCCTGATAAATGAATTTCACCTTCCTGCCGTCTGCGAGAGACTTGATCCACTCTTCATTTTCCATTTGCATATCTCCCGCGCATAGCCTTGACGAATGTTTTGCGCAGCGTCGAGGGGCGTGGTCCTTACTTGCGGGAACTCGCCGTCTTGGAAGTCACGGAAATCTCAACCAAGGCGCCCTTCTTAAGCTTCATGTCACGCCCGTGCTCGTCTATTAATTCATTTTCAATTCGCGGATCTCGATATCGAGGCTTTTCGGGGAGGTCGACCGCAATCTGTGCCTTTTCAGGCTGACTTTTGCGCGGAGAGGGAATCATCTTTTCAACTTTTCCGGGCATGCTCGCGCTCGACAGCTCCCGAATTCGCACAGAGTTCAGAGTCAATTCCGCGATTCTCGCAGACATGGCCATCCGCGGCTGCGCCATTTCCCTCTTGATGTCGGCGCGCGTCGTCATTTCCAGTTTGGTCTGTTTTTTTCTGCTCAAGGTAGTCCCATTATGGCACTGCGAGAGAAGCATTTCAGTCCCGTTTCGCACAGATTGCGGCATTTTTCTACCGCTGTATTGACTACTAAGGGTCCCTTGACGCGCCCAATTGGGCATTTTCCATTATTCGTTGAACAACCGGGGTTGGGCCTCCGGCGCCATGGGAGCCGGCTTGCGGCGGGCAACGCCCACCACTCCGAGCACGGTCAATTCGGCAATTGCGGGGCGGGGAACATAGATGCGATCCGTGTTGGAATTAAAATCGGGCGGCGAGAGATGCAGGCCGTTGTCCAGAAACTTCAAGAGGTCATTCGGGATGACGCCCTCGAGCGTGGCGTCGTCACGAAAGCGCACCTTCACCCAGAGTCCGTCCAGTTTAGGCCGGTTCAAGAACGCCTTGCGCTCCGGCGCAAACTCCTCCTGAAGCTCCCTAACAAAGTAGACCGCACGAACCTTGTCTACGGCCACTGCTTCGTGTTCGCCCTCGGGCGTCAGCAAATCGAGCGTCTCCGCTCCCGTCAGCCGAGCCGGGTTCAAGAAGCCACGCAGGGCGCGCTTGTCGTCCAGTTCAATCACAACTTTTTTGTGCGTCGAGGCTGGGGCCCGCGTTTTCAAGCGAATTCACCCTTTAGTGGGCAGGAAACCGTTGCAGAAGCTTACAGTTTCATGTTATGTTAATCGCTGTTTTCCTGTCAACTCATTGTTTTTATTGGAGTTAGGCCCCCGAGGGTCGGTCTTTGTCTGAAAAGAAGCAGATCCTAAAATCCGCCTCGATTATTTCGCTGGTCACCTTCGCTAGCCGCATCTTGGGTTACGTTCGCGACCAACGCATTACCCTTCTCCTCGGAACCACACTCAGCGCCGACTCTTTCGTCCTGGCCTATCGTATCCCCAATCTTTTCAGGCGATTAGTGGGGGACGGCACCTTTTCCGCCACCTTTGTCCCGGTCGTAACCACCTACATGCGGGAGCGCTCGGCAGAGGAGCTTTGGCAGTTCGTCAACCGCCTTTTCTGGACGGTCGCCCTGGTACTGGCCGTGGTGGTCATTTTTGGGGTCATCTTCTCTCCACACGTCATCCACACATTTACTTCACCTCAGGACAAAGTGGCTGGCTGGGACGAAGCGATCGAGCTTAACCGCATCATTTTCCCATATCTCTTTTTCCTAGGCCTTGCGTCGATCGGCATCGGCATTCTCAATTCGTTTCACTATTTCGCCGTTCCCGCCGCCACAACCGTGTTGCTGAATGTGGTCATCATCGTCTTCTCCACGGCCGCGGTCTGGCACTATTTCCGCAGTCCCGCAACGTCTCTTGCCGTGGGTGTGCTGGTCGGCGGCGCGCTACAGTTTCTGATGCTGGTGCCGCAACTGGTGCGGCGTGGCATGCGATTTGATTTTAGCCTTTCGTTTACGCACCCGGCGATCCGGGACGTTGCCCGGGTGCTCTTTCCACGCTTCTTCGGGCTCGGCATCTCGCAGATTAATTTTTTTGTGGACACTTACTTTGCAAACTCGGCTCGCATGCCCCGCGGCTCGCTGACCGCGCTTTACGTCGCGGACCGGGTCATGGAGTTGATGCTGGGCGGCTACGCCATCGCGGTTGCCACCGCGATTCTCCCCATCATGTCGCACCAGGCTGCGGCGAACAACTATGAAGGGCTGAAGAAGACACTCACGTTTGCCGTGCGCATCGTGGCCTATATCACGGTCCCCGCTGCCATCGGCCTGATGACCCTGCGCGAGCCCATCATCCGCATGCTGTTCCAACATGGTCAGTTCGTCGCCGAATCCACGCGCCTCACCGCGCGACCGCTGCTCTATTACGCAATCGGCCTACCTGCGCTGGCTTGCGTGAAGCTGATCGTGCCGGCCTTCTATTCGGCGAAAGACACCAAGACACCGGTGATCGTCGCGCTGATCTCTTTCTTTTTGAATATTTTCCTGAATATTGTGTTCCTTCAGAACACGTATTTGTACCACCGGTTTCAAAATGGCGGCCCGGCGCTGGCAACGGCCATCGCAACACTCTTTGATTTCGTTATTCTCTTTGCCGTTTTCCGCTTGCGATATGGCCCGCTGGGCAGTTTCGCGATGCTTCGTTCCCTGGGAAAAATTTCTGTTTGCAGCCTGATCATGGGCGCGGGGTGCCTGGTTGCGAACTACTACGCCAGTTTCACCCTGAACTCTGCCTTTCTTATTCAACTCGTGATATTTATCGCCATGATCCTTGGTGCCACGTTGGTGTATATCGGCCTTACATGGCTCTTCAAATGCCCTGAAATTGAAGAAGTCTACGGCATCGCCATGCGGCGCCCCGGCGCTGCGGAAGGATTGGCAGGTTCCTGATGGAAATCTCCACAACCATCGCCTCGTTTCTCACCTACGTCCGTGTGGAAAAGGGATTGTCCACGAACACGGTGTCGGCGTACCGGCGCGATCTGGTGAAATTCGAGAGCTACGCCAAGAAGAAAAAACTTACGCTTGAAAGCGTTTGCCGCGACGACTTGGTGGATTTTCTCTCCAGCCTGTTCCGCCAGAAACTGGAAAGCCGCACGGTCGCGCGGCACCTGGTCACCCTGCGCAATTTCTTCCGCTTTGCGCAGACCCAGGACCTGATCAGCGTCGACCCGTCCTCCAATCTGGAATCGCCAAAGATTCGACGCTCCCTGCCGGGATATCTCCGCCTGGAGGATATCGAGCGCCTCCTCGCGCAGCCCGACGACAAAACCCCCATCGGCCTTCGCGACCGCGCCATGCTCGACGTTCTCTACTCGACCGGCCTGCGCGTTTCCGAACTGATCGGTCTTCGCGTCATGGATCTGGACCGCGCGGTCGGCTGTGTTCGCTGCATCGGCAAGGGCGACAAGGAGCGCATCGTCCCCATCGGCAAGAAAGCGTTGGCGCTCGTTGATCGTTATTTGCGCGACGCGCGCCCGAAGCTTGTGACGGCAGGGAAACAGGTCAACTCGCCCACGCTTTTTATCAACCGGCGGGGCAGCACGCTCAGCCGCGTGGGCGTATGGAAAATTCTTTCGGCGTACGGCCGGCGCGCGGGACTGCGCGTGCCCTTGACGCCGCATATGCTGCGGCACAGTTTCGCCACGCATCTGCTGGAAGGCGGCGCGGACCTGCGCTCCGTCCAGCTGATGCTGGGCCATTCCGATATTTCCACGACGCAAATTTACACGCACGTCGTGGAAGAGCGGCTGAAGCAGATTTATAAAGCGCATCACCCCCGGGCGTAACGCACGGGAACGGACTCATCGCGGGTATGGCATTCGCAGCGTGGATGCCAACTTTGAAGCGGAAGGAACGCAATGCCTGATTACATGTTTCTGTTGGAAAGCCGGCTCTCGCCGGAACAACGCGCGGCCATGTTGCGCGTGCAGGAGTTGGCCGCCGTCATGGGCTTCAACGTCTATCTCACGGGCGGCACGGTGCGTGACCTCATCACGGGCGCGAACCTGCGCGATCTTGACTTCACCGTCGAGGGCAATCCGTCCAAAATGGCCCGGGAACTCGAAAAGGGCGGAGCGAAAGTTCTCTCCGAAGACGAGAAGCTCCGCAACGTCGAACTGCTCTTCGCCGCCGACGTTGAGGGCAGCATTTCCGCGGCTCGCGATGAGCATTACGTCCGCCCTGGTACCCGGCCGGAGCTGCGCTGGTCCACCATCATGGAGGATTTGCGCCGCCGCGACTTTTCGCTGAACGCGATTGCCATTTCGCTGAATCCGGCGTCGCGCGGGTTGCTGCTCGATCCCACCAACGGCCTATCGGACATCGAGCACGGCGAAGTCCGCGCGCTTTCTATTCACAGTTTCACCAATCAACCGGTGCGCCTGCTGCGCGCGCTGCGGTTGGCGGCCCGCATGGGCTTCAAGCTCGAATCCCGCACTCAGGAATGGTTCAACCTCGCCATCGAGCGCGAACTGCAGCTCACCATTACTCCTGAAGACGCGGGCGAAGAAGTGCGCAGCCTCAGCCGCGAAGAGCGTCCACAGCTCATCCTGAAGGAATGGGAGGAAGGCGATCTGCTCGAACGGGTCCACCCGACGATCGCCAAAAAGCATCCCGGCTACGACGCAATCAACCGGCTCATCAAGGTCCGCGACGATCTTTATATGGCGGGATTCCGCCCGCGCCTCGCTACGCCGATGTTGTTGGCGATTCTGACGCGTTTGAAGGATCGCGAGCTTACCAGCACGTTATCAAAGCTCGGTTATCGCTCCGCCGAAATCGAAGCCATCGAGAAATTCCCGGAGAGGGCCACGGAGATACAGAAAGACCTCACCGGAAAGAAAACCAAGACGCCCATCGAGGCTTATCGTTACATCGAAAAGATTCCGATGGAATATGTCGCCTATCTTCTCGCGGAATCCAGCAACTCCGCCGCCCTTTCGAAACTAAAAGCGTTCCTCCACAAGTGGCGCCCGGTGCGCCAGGCCCTGCCCATCGTAGGCACGGAACTCGAAGCCCTCGGCATGCCTCGCGGCCCCAAATTCGACCAGATTGTGCAGGACGTGTTCGCTATCCAGCTGAATGGTCGCGCCAAAACTCCCGAAGAGCGCGTGAAAATCCTGCGCAAGCTCTCCGGCATCAAGGAACCTCCCAAGAAGAAAGAAAAAGAGAAGAAGCCAGCAAAGGCCGAGAAGCACGTAGAAACGCCGGCCGAAAAGAAAGCCGCCGCGGCCGAAAAACAAGCCACTCACGACCGCCACAAAGCCGGCATGAAAGCCGCAGCCGCCAAACACAAATCCAAAAAGTAATTTGTGAGTGCGAAAGCGAAGCTTTCGCTTTTACGGTTACAACTGCGTTGGGGCGCGATCTGAATCGCGCTCCAATCTTGAGCCATGTCATCTTGAGCGCGTTCTATGCGCGAAGGACCTCAACTTCTGATACCGGCACAATCGTTCCGCCGTCCTTCTACCCCTGTGCAAAACTCACAATCCCGTTCGCATTTCTCATCCCCGCGTTTTACAATCAACTTCCATGGGCAATCCGCAGTTTGTTCATCTCCACGTTCATACCGACTTTAGCCTTCTGGACGGCGCGTGCGAAACTTCCGAGCTTCTCGATGAAGCCTCGCGCCAAAAGATGCCTGCCGTGGCCATCACCGACCACGGGAATCTTTTCGCCGCCGCCAATTTCTTCAATGAAGCTTCGAAGCGCGACGTCAAGCCCATCATCGGCTGTGAAGTGTACGTCGCCAAAGGCAGCCGCCACGACCGCGGTGAAAAATCCGCGCCTGCAGCCAACGGCGACCGCGGGGAAATGGAACCCGGCTCCCGTGGCAGTAATCACCTGGTTCTCCTCTGCGAAAATCTCGAGGGCTATCACAATTTAATCAAGCTCGTCTCCGCCGGATTTCTGGAAGGTTTCTATTACAAGCCACGCATCGACCTGGACCTGCTCTCCAAACACAGCAAAGGGCTCATTGCTCTCTCCGCGTGCCTTCGCGGCCCAGTTACCGAACCTGTGGTGGATGAAAAGTTCGATCTCGCCCGCGAGAATGCCTATCGCCTGCGCGATATTTTTGGCAAAGGCAACTTCTTTCTTGAAATTCAGGACCAGGGCCTCGAAATCGAACAGCGCGTGAACAAAGACCTCGTCCGCCTCTCAAAAAAAACCGGCATTCCCCTCGTGGCCACCAACGATTGCCACTATCTGCATCACAGCGACGCGCATGCCCAGGAAGTCTTGCTCTGCATCCAGACCGGCAAGACCATGAGCGATACGAATCGCATGAAGTTCGCCACCGACCAGTTTTATTTCAAGTCCGCCGAAGAGATGGCCAAGGTCTTCCACGAACTTCCAGACGCGCTCAGCCGGACCGTTGATATCGCCGCGCGCTGCAACGTCAAGATCGAGCGCATTCCCAACGCGCTACCCGAATTCAAGGTTCCCGAGGGCCACACACCGGGTAGCTATTTCGAGAAGGTCGCCCGCGAAGGTTTCGCGCAGCGCGTGCCATTCCTCGAACGGCTCTTGCAGCAGGGCGCGCTGCGGCATCCGCTGGTGGAATACGAACGGCGCCTTTCGTCCGAAATCGAAATGATCAAGAAGATGCACTACGAGGGCTACTTCCTTATCGTGTGGGATTTCATCCATTACGCCCGCGCGCAGGAAGTGCCGGTCGGCCCCGGCAGAGGTTCCGCCGCCGGCAGCCTGGTCAGCTACGCTCTGCGCATCACCGACGTCGACCCGCTTCAGTACAACTTGCTGTTCGAACGCTTTCTGAATCCGGAACGCGTGTCCATGCCCGATATTGATATCGATTTCTGCATGCGCCGCCGCGGCGAGCTGATTGATTACGTGACGCGCAAGTATGGGCGCGAGAACGTTTCGCAGATCATCACGTTCGGCACCATGGCCGCGAAAGCCGCCGTGAAGGACGTTGGCCGCGCAATGGACATTCCGTACGGCGAAGTCGATCGCCTAGCCAAAATGATTCCTACGACGCTTGGCATCGAACTTGAAAACGCTCTCGAGGAAGCTCCGCAGCTGAAATCCGCTGTCGACAGCGATGAGAAGCTGAAAGACCTTATGGCCGTCGCCTTGCGCCTCGAAGGCTTGGCGCGCCACGCCTCCACGCACGCTGCTGGTGTAGTCATCTCGCCGCAACCGCTCACCGAGCTGGTTCCCGTCTACAAGACCAACCGCGACGAAATCACCACGCAGTACGACATGAACGCGCTCGAGCGCATCGGCCTGCTGAAAATGGATTTTCTTGGCCTCACGACGCTCACCGTTCTCCACGACGCGGTGAAAATGGTTGAACAGAATCGTGACGTTAAACTCGACCTCGACAGCCTCACCCTCGACGACGAAGCCACGTACAAGCTCTTCTCACGCGGCGAAACCACAGCCATCTTCCAGTTTGAATCCCACGGCATGCGCGACATCCTGCGCCGCTACCAGCCCACCCGCATCGAAGATCTCACCGCGCTCAACGCGCTCTACCGCCCGGGCCCGATCCAAGGCGGCATGATCGACGACTTCATTAACCGTAAGCATGGCAAGACGAAAGTCGCCTACGAGCTTCCGCAGTTGAAAGAAATTCTCGAGGAGACCTACGGCGTCATTCTCTACCAGGAGCAGGTGATGCAGATCGCCAATCTGCTCGCCAGCTTCTCTCTCGGCGAAGCCGACCTGCTTCGCCGCGCCATGGGCAAAAAGAAAAAAGAGGAGATGGCCGCGCAACGCGCCAAATTCCTGGCTGGCTGCGAGAAAAACAAGATCAACGAAAAGAAGGCCGTACGTATTTTCGACCTGATGGAGGAGTTTGCAGGCTACGGCTTCAACAAGTCGCATTCCTGCGCTTACGCGCTCCTCGCCTATCAGACCGCCTATCTGAAAACGCACTACCCGGTGGAATTCATGGCTGCGCTGCTCACCTCCGAAACCGGCAATGCTGAGCGACAGGTCAAGTACATCAACGAAGCCCGCGGCATGGGCATTTTGATCCTTCCGCCGGACGTCAACGAAAGCGATCTCTACTTCACGCCGGTGGGCGAGTCCATCCGCTTCGGTCTCGCCGCGATCAAGAACGTCGGCGAAAACACCGCCAAGGCCATCCGCGAATCCCGCCTCGGCCAGGGCGAATTCAAATCCCTCTACGAATTCTGCGAACGAATCGAGTCCCGCTTCCTCAACAAGCGCGTTTTCGAAAGCCTCATTAAATCCGGCGCGATGGATTCGCTTGGCCCCCGCGAAGGCATGCTCGCTTCCGTCGACGATGCCATCAACGCTATCCAGCGCGCCGCTCGCGCCAAGGAATCCGGCCAGCATGGACTATTCTTTGGAGGCGGCGCCGCTGCCGAACCCAAAGTTCATTTCGAACTCCGTGACGCTCCCCCGTGGAGCGAAGAAGAGCGTCTGACCAGTGAATACGCCATGCTGGGCTTCTACGTCTCCGGCCACCCGCTCGAAAAATACACCTCGCGCCTGAAAGATCTGGGCGCACTTTCGCTTGACGAGCTCGAAGGCCAGCGCAACGGGAAAGAAATCGCCGTCGCGGCGCTAATCGTGGGCACGCGCCCCATGCGCTCCAAAAAAGGCGCCCGCTGGGCCATCTACACCATTCAGGACATGACCGGCGTGCAGGAACTCCTCGCATTTCCGGAAAGCTTCGCCCGCCTGGAAAATATTCTTAAGCCCGGCGCGCCGCTGCTCCTGAAAGCCCGCGTGCAAATCGAAGAAGCCGGCACACGCCTTTCGTTGCAGGAAGCCCGGCGCCTGGAAGACGTTGCCGAACGAACAGGCCCCAGTGAGTTTCGCTTGCGCCTCGACATGAGCGTTCTGAATGATGAGACTTTGAGCCAGCTGGAGAATTTATTTGCAAGCACCCCGGGCCCAACTGCGATAGTGTTTGAACTGGTCTCCCCCGACGGCTCCATGGCATCCTTGCAGTCGCAAAAACGCATCCGCGTGAAGCCGGAGCTCGAGGAAGCGGTCCGCCGTATCTGCGGCCAGCAGGCGATTCAGAGGGTTGCGTAATGTGCGCCGCGCAAAAAGATAAAAAGGTCACCGCAATCACGACGCTCGACCGCCAGCGCGAGATCGATCGCCTGGAAAAAGACGTCGAGGAATTGCGCCGCCTCGCCTCCACCGACGAGAGCGAGGAAGAAGTCGAGCGGTTGAAAAGGGAAGTACTCGAACTTCGCCGCGAGTTCTACACCCACCTCGGTCCCTGGCAGCGCGCCCAAATTGCACGCCACCCCCAGCGGCCTTACACTCTCGACTGGATTAATTTGATGTTCACCGACTTTGTCGAACTCCACGGCGACCGCGGCTTTGGTGACGATAAAGCACTGATTACCGGCCTGGCAAAGTTCCGTGGACGACCCGTCGCCATCATCGGTCACCAGAAAGGCCGCGACACCAAGCAGCGCATCGACCGCAATTTCGGCCAGCCCAAGCCCGAAGGCTACCGCAAAGCGCTCCGCATCATGGAGCTCGCCGCCAAATTTGGCCGCCCGGTTTTGACGTTCATTGACACGCCTGGCGCCTATCCCGGCATAGACGCGGAAGAGCGCGGGCAGGGCGAGGCAATTGCACGCAACCTGCGCGAGATGGCACGCCTTCCCGTTCCCATCATCGTCACGGTCACCGGCGAAGGCGGCTCCGGCGGCGCGCTGGCTATCGCCGTTGGCGACCGCGTCAACATCCTGGAAAACGGCTTTTACTCCGTGATTTCGCCGGAAGGCTGCGCGTCCATCATCTGGCGCGACTCCACCAAAGCCGAAACCGCCGCCATCGCGATGAAAATCATGTCCACCGACCTGAAGGACCTGGGCATCGTCGACGAAATCATCCCCGAGCCCGACGGTGGCGCGCATAGCGACCATGAAGCCGCCGCCAAGATCTTCGGCGACGTTCTCGAGCGCCAGCTTCTGATCCTCTCCAACCAAGCCCCGAAGGACCTTCTCCAAGCCCGCTACCAAAAATTCCGCCACATGTGCGAGTTCTTCGACCTCGGCGCTTAGCGTAGCCGGCTGCCGCCTCCCGGCGCGCAGGAACGCCCTCTTGAGCTGCCCATCGCCAAGCCTCCAAGGATCTACTTCACCCCCGCTACCAGAAGTCCCGGCACATCTGCGAGTACTTCGGCCTGGGCGTATAGCCCCCGGTTCTACCTGCCCATTCCTCGAATTAAAGTGACCGCTGGACATCGTGCCGGATCATCAGCTTCCACACCCGCACGATCCATCAACTCTCAGAAGTGGCCAGACATACGGAGTGCTTCTTCCTTAGGGATTTGCCAGCGTTAGTGTGGTCGCCTCAACAATCGCTCCCCCCAACGGTCCTGTAGTTTGTAAATCAAACAACTTGGGTGTATTGACGAAGACCGGATATGGCAAGGTGGCTGCGTTCGAGCCTTGCTGGATTGCATTTATGGCATGAAGAAAGATGTAATACGCAGTATAGAGATCGACAGTTATAGGTACTGTTGTACACGGCACCCGGGGTGCGATTGACCTGCCGACAACCAACTCGGAAACGGCGGGACGAGCGCTAACAAGTATGCTTACCTCGTTCGCGTCTTTGACGTTGAGGGGCGTTACATTCAAATCGATAACGCCGATTGCTTCGATGGTGCCGGAAATGCCGGCGAAGCTGGAACCACAGTCGGTGTCAGGTGGATCCCAAAGAATTGCGCCGGATAATGAGTCATAAGCAAGCGGCCCGGTCCCAAAGTATTGCAGCTTATTGCTATCAAATAGCATCGGGATATTTGTCGCCAGTACGTGGGATGTGGTGTCGATAATGCCCGCGTTTCCCGCGGCCGTCTGGCCGCTCATCGTGGAGTCAAAAGTCAGTTGCAGCGATCCCGCCGCACAGGCCGCGAGCTGCGTATTAAAATTAGGAAAGAGCGCATCTGAGTTCTGGCCCAAGAGCTGCAATGTCCTTTTAGCGCCCAGCATGTTGGATACTTCGACAGCTGGGACACCATCCGGGGCTATGCAGCGGGAGAACGAATCATTGTAAGCCTGGATCAAGAGTTTGATCAGCGCAGCCTGAGTTACCTGGCTTTCGGAGTTGAACGGCGCCTTTCCAGCCAGGCCAACGAGTTCGAGCTCCCTCTCCCAACTGATAGCAGTGTTTGCCGCTCGCTGAAGGAAACTGTTGTCGCCGCTTGCGGCATCGAGCAGCGGTTGGACAACATCGGTGTACGTCTGCTGAAGGAGCGTTGCGAGATTTTCCAGGTATTGGGGATCGAGCGTAGTATCAGGATTGTTCGGGTTCAATTCCCGCGACCTCTCCTGCTGGTTAAGTTGTGCAAGCTGTTGCTCCAGCCGTGCTTCCGCCTGTAACGCAATCGCCGCCTGCAGGGTAGACCCCAACGACGGGGCCATCCCCCAGCCGAATCCCGTGAAGTGCAGAATATTCATTGTGATCGCGGATTTGAAGTCGAGCGGGTAGATGTGGAAGTCTCCACCGGACGCACCATAACTGAAGCCCCATTGTTGCCCCACTGGTGCTGTCGTCGGCGAAGTTATGGTCAGTGTTGCGGGAAGCAGGAGCCGGAGGCCTTGTGGCTGAAGCTCGACCCCGGCCGCGAACCCCCCGCTTAGGGGGATGTTCCCCACGGTGGCGATCGGGGTCATTGTAATCAGTTCGTCGCTTCGCAAGGCATTCTGAGGGATGCTCAGCGTGAATACCGATCCATCGGCGCCCGTAGCCGTAATTGTTCCTCCGTTCGCCGCGCTGATCAGCATTTGTACGGCATGGCTGGAATCCAGCATTGGCGTGACTGTGATTGGGTTCGCGGGTTTTTGAAAAATATCCAGAGCTCCAAGCAAGATAAACCGGTTGATGGCGAATCCGAGCGTAGATCCGTTGGACATGTACGTTCCCCGGATCGTCATCAGATATTTCGTTCCGGCGACCAAATCGGTGGAGTTGAATACCAGGTTCACAAAACTCGTCGAGGCCGAGGCCATATCAGAGAGCTGGAGGGGAAGCGAGCCGGATGCCGCCACTTCGCCCAGAGTTGCGCTCGTCACCGTGACAGATTGTGCGGTGGCTGTGCCGGCGTTGAGAATTGGCAGAAACACCGTAAAACTCCCATTCCCACCCGATACCGCGGGCGTTCCTGACTGAAGAGCGATCGTTTGTCCCAAGGATGTTTTGGTCGAAAACGCCGCAAAGAAGAGGCACAGCAGCGCCAATAGTTTTCGCCCGAGGCTGGGCATGTGCATCATGGGGTTTTCTCCTCAAAAGAACTAAGGTCAACCGGCTGTATGGAAAGTGAAAAAGTTTTTGCCGCTGCCCGCTTCTCCTCGTGCCCCTAAGCTGAAAATGGCCTCTCCTCCTTCAACGAGCGGAGAAGGTCCGGTCGGCACGGGTATCTGGAACCTCGAAGTGCAGAGAATTTATCGGGCGCGCTGGAACCCTCGGCGCCATTTGGCAACAACCGCGAGGCCGCTCCCGAGGAGCACAAGCGTCGCCGGCTCGGGTGTGGGTGTGCCACCGCCGCCTCCACTGTTCACTCCAGGGACGGCGACATCCACCGTTTCTATCGCGCTCAGGTCGCCATTGGCATCCTCAAGTTGAACATCGATTGAAACTGTGGATCCCGCTGAAACGGTCCCCAATTGCACATTAAACAAATCGAGAATCGAACTGGTTGTGCCGTTCCCGATGGAAAAATCAGTCGAGGTGCCAAGCAGCTGATTGGGTGTCACAACTGTCGGGTCGTAATTGAAGAAATTGAAGAAAAAATCTGTCGCGTTGAGATCGACGCCGGAACTATTCGTGACCGAGCCGGTGAACATAGCGGTCCCGTTGCTCGCCGCTGACACCGTTGTTGCCGTAAGTTGGAAGGAAATCCCATCCGCTTTTGAGGGACTCAGGTTCAGAAAAAGAAAGCCGAGAATCGCGCAAAGGGAACGGCCGACTTCGCTCCAAGTTACGCGTGCATTCACGGAAGCACCGGACTCTGGCGCTTCCTGTGGAAGACTCCCAATCCAGTTAGACCGATGCCCAGCAGAAGCAGCGACGTCGGCTCCGGCGTAGGAGTTGGTGGGCTCAAAGGCGTCGACGTGACGGCAACGTCGTAAATGCCGGGGTCATTGGTAATTGTGATAAACGGAGACCCGACAATATACTCTGTTTGCTGGCTTCCCAAGACGCCGTTTGAGACCAACGAGTCGGTTTCCTCGGAGCAGGCGCCGACGACACAGCCACCCCCATTCACCGTTAGTAGCGAGAGTTGTGTGGATTGTCCGACTGGCAAGCCATTCAGCAGTGACACAAACTGGCTGAACGTTTCCGCAACAGCAAAGGTCAACTGGCTTTGAATTCCACTACCGCTGAAATCCAGCGTGTTATTCGTGATTCCAAAAAGCGTGTACGCCCCAGCCGGCCCGCTTAGGTCGGCAACTGCCAGACCAAGGTTGTTGGAGTTCGTCCAGATCGGCTGAGCGGAGGTTGGATTCGATACGGGGAAGGGCACAACCGTGGAGGTAAACTTCCAAGTAACCGCATTGTCGATGTTTATACCGCCCCCGGGAAAGACAATGAACGCAGTGCTCCCACTGACGTTCTGGCCGTCGGAGAGTCCTACCGAGTCGGCTTTGGCCCGCGTGGCCCCCACTGTCAAAGCACAGATTGCAAGGCAAATCAGAGAGCAAGTCGAAATGGACCGGGTTCTCATTGGCTTTCCTCCTTCAAAATCGGCATGGCATCTGGGGACAACTTCCGCCGGCACAAGCGCTAAGCGGGGTTTCCTCGGCTGCGGGTAAACCTTCAGTGGTTTACTTGGGACTCCCTGCCAACACATTCGCTGTACTGTAGGCCTGCCCCGCGCAGAAGCAAGGGACACTAGCGGTCACCAGTCGAATGACCGCATTTGGCCGCTCCCCAGGAATTAAGTTCTCCGCGAGCCACGTTTCCGATACAATACCGTCCCTCTACGTCCCCCACGGAAGACCCCCTGATGAGCTCTGAAACAAAGGGCTTAACGAATGAGGGCCCTGCTCGCTCGCCAGGTGACGACCGGTTGGCGTCCTGGAAAGAGATTGCTGCCTACCTGAAATGCAGCGAACGCACCGTGCGGCGTTGGGAGTCGGAGGGGCTTCCTGTCCATAGGCATACCCATAAAAAGAAGGCAGGCGTTTACGCTTATAAGTCCGAAATCGACGCGTGGTGGGAGCGCGACCGACACCGGCTGGAAACACCGAGTGGGACGGAAGGGGCAATCGCAGGGATAGCACAAGAACCAGCCGAAGAGACGCCAACCGAACCTGCCCATACACCAAGATGGCATGTCTCCGTCATGGCACTGGTTTGCTTGTTCCTGCTCATAGGCTTGCTCAATGTCGAACGAATCCGCACCCGCCTGTTGGGGGAATCGCCGGCGGGGCATATCCACACGCTGGCGGTGTTGCCTCTGCAGAATCTTTCGCATGACTCGGAGCAAGACTATTTCGCGGATGGAATGACCGAGGAGCTGATTACCGACCTCGCCCAGATCAGCGCGCTGCGGGTAATCTCGCGGACATCGGCGATGCACTACAAAGGAACCACCAAGACACTGCCGCAGGTTGCTCGGGAATTGAACGCCGATGCTGTATTGGAGGGCTCCGTGCAACGCTCTGGAGACAAAGTCCGCATCCGGGTTCAATTAATCTACGCGGCGTCGGACCAGCATCTCTGGGCGGAAAGTTACGAGGGTAGTTTGCGCGACGTGCTGGATTTGCAGAATAAAGTGGCCAACGAGATTACCAGGCAAATCAAAATTCAGCTTACGCCCGAGGAGAAGACACGTCTTGCCAGCGCGCGGCCGGTAAATCTGGAAGCTCACGAGGCTTATCTCAAGGGCCGCTACTACTGGAATCTACGAACCGAGAAAGGCTTCCAACAGGCAGTCCGATACTTTTACGAAGCAACGCAAAGTGATCCCAACTACCCGCTGAGCTATGCCGGCTTGGCCGAAAGCTACATCCTGCTTGGCGAATACAGTCTGCTGCCACCCCAGGAAGCCTTCCCGAAAGCGCGGACTGCGGCTGCTAAAGCTCTGGAACTCGACGAATCATTGGCCGAAGCGCATAACGCGCTGGCGGCGGTGAAAGTGGATTATGACTGGGATTGGCCGGGGGCCGAACGCGAATTCCGGCGCGCGATTGAGCTGAACCCCGGCTATGCGACTGCCCACCAGTGGTACGCCGAGTTGTTGGCGCAGATTGGCCGGAATGAAGAGGCTCTTGCCGAGATCAAACTGGCAGAGCAGCTCGATCCTTTCTCTCTCATCATTAGCGTTGTGCATGCCGATGCCCTTCGATGCGCGGGGCAGAACGACTTGTCAATCGAGCAACTGCGGAGAACGCTCGAGATTGATCCCGATTTTGCTCACGCCCATTTTCATCTGGGTATGGCGTATCTGCGGAAAGAAGCGTTCGCTGGCGCGCTTGCCGAATTTCAAAAAGCGGTGAGCCTCTCTCCCAACGTGACGGACTACAAAGGAGCCTTGGGATACGCCTATGGCGTTGCTGGAGAGCGCGCAGAATCGCGCAAGTTGCTGGAGGAATTAAAGACGCGAGCCAACCAAAGCTATGTCCCCTGGTTCTACATCGCGGAGATCTACGCGGGGCTGGGGGAGAAGGATCAAGCCATGGCGAACCTGGAAAAGGCCTACGAGCAACACGAGCAGGGGCTCGCGGTCATGAACAGGGCCCCGATGTTTGATCCGCTGCGCTCCGATGCGCGGTTTAAGGACTTGCTGCGCCGCTTGAATCTTCCTATTGAAGCTCCGGCAGCAGCATTAGCCCACAACTAGGAGAACCGTCGGGGCGATTCACAACTTGTTTTCGCCCCCGTGCCGCTTCGCCACAGCCGCCACATCGTTTCGTTCTTCCACCCAACCCTCCCCCCGCCCTATATCGAGAGGTTTACTTTGCGGCAAACGCAGCAACTATATCCGATGCAACTGGGCGATTTTGAGGCAACATTTAAGTATTGACTTTCTAGATGTTTTGAAATTTTTCCAGGACGACCTGAGCGTGTCGGAGGAAGAGCAATGCTGTTTTCGCAGAACAGGACGGAACGGCTCATATACGTCGGGCTGCTGTGTATTGCCCTGCTGATGGCCATTGAACCACTGGTCAAAATCCATGACCCCAATGGCTCCCGAGCCAGGGACGCTTTTGATCTCGACAAAGGGATCGCGCAACTGGAATCCGAGCTCCGCATTGTCGCGCCCATAAAATCCGCTGCTTATTCTGGCCCCGCCGTAAGTGAGGGGGTAGCTCCCGCTGCTAGACCAGGCCTCCTGCCGATACCGTTCAGTATCCGGATGGCGCCGATTGTTCCCTGGTGCGTTTTAGCAGCACTGGTTTTGGGTTTCTTGGCGCTTCTGGATCTACTCTTCCTCAAGAGGTGGTTTGAGCTTCTTAGCCTGTTTGGAGGTTTCGCCAGCGCGATTGCCCTTATTCAGGTACTGATTCTGGGCTCGGACCTGCTGGCTTGGACCGACACGTTGATGAGCATAAACGAACTTAGTACACCGAGCGATTCGGCGATGGGTGAGCGGATTCTGATGGCCAATTCGTTTCTAGTCAGTCCTGGAATCGGGTTGTACGTCCTGGCCACTTTCTTGCTCCTGGTGCCCTTTCTTTCGGTAACACGCACCATTCCGCGCCTTGCCGGCGTTATCCGAAGCGCACGAAGAATCCGCACTTCCCAGCCGATTCATATTCGCCCCATCAATTCGCAATTCTCCGCGGAGACCTGCATGAGTCTGGACCTCTCACAATCCGGGTTGTACTTGGAGAGTCCCTCCGACCACTATTACGTGGGAATGGAGCTCTACCTGACCCGCAATAAGCGTGAGGGAACTCCGGCGATCCCTGAAGAACATGGCTATGTCGTGCGCGTGGAAAAGAAGGACAAAGGGGGATGCCGCTTTGCGATACACGTCATTTCACACGTTTAATAAATGACGCTCGCAGCCGGCAGATCATTTCGGCAAATGCAAGAAGGATTGCTTCCATTTGACCGATATACAATCAAGGTGCGGATCCCAGCCGCTTCCCACCCCGTGCCGCTTTCGCTACGCGCGCATCATCGTTTCGTTGTCCCGCTCCAGTCCTCGCACTAATCTGAAGATGCACGGCACCACTACCAGCTCAGAGGATTTCAGAGCCGCGTTGCAAGCTGTCAATAAAGGACAGAGTCATCATGTCGGAACCTTTCCGTCCGTACGAAAAACTGGTTGAGATCTCCATCTTCGGCAAGAAGTTTCAGGTGCCGGAACGCAATTCCTTGCTGCGCTGCTTTCAGTTCATCAGCCCGGAAACCATCCCCTACGGGCGTTTCTGCTGGAACCAGGATTGCCAGTATTGCCGCGTCACCTGCCAGCTTCCCGATGACGACGAGTCGCGCGAGATGCTCTCCTGCAAATTCATCGTCATGCCCGGCATGGAAATCACCGAAATGAGCCAGGAGCTCAAGTGGTGCCTCCGCTCCAAGCTCCCCTCCGACGCCGCCGTCTCCAAGTAACCAAACCGCTTGACTCATGGTTCTCATTGTGAGAACCTATTCTTCCATGCGCGTCATTAAACGAGGTGCTTTGGAGCAGTTTTGGAGAATTCATCCGGACGCTCAGGCAAACCTCGAATCCTGGTATGGCGTGATGCGCAAGGCTGTGTGGAAAACACCTGCGGAAATGAAGCAGATTTATCCCAGCGCTGATTTGGTTGGGCGCAGGACGGTGTTCAATATTTGCGGCAACAAGTACAGGCTGATTGTGCGAGTCAACTATCAAACGCAGCGGGTCTTTGTTCTGTATCTGCTGACGCACGCGGAATATGACAAAGGAACGTGGAAGCAATGAGCACTACAACAACCGATCTGAATGGTAAAACATACGCGCAACTCCTTGGGCGCACGCTTCCTCATGTCATCCGTACCGATGAGGACTTGGACCGTTTGACCGCGGAGCTCATGCGTTTGGATGACCTCAAGAATCCTTCCCCTGAAGAAAAAGAGCTGGCTGAACTTTTGACCGTCCTGATCGGCGAATATGAGGAACGCCGCTATCCGATTCGCAAGGCAAGCCCGCGGCAAACCCTTCAACACCTGATGGAAGCGCGCGATCTGACCCAAAAAGACCTCTGGAAAGTTTTCGGATCAAAAGGCATTACGTCCGAAGTGTTTCACGGTAAAAGAGCCATCAGTAAAACACAGGCGAAAAAGCTGGCCAAGTATTTCCACGTGAGCATCGAACTGTTCATCTAACCCACTTCGACACAATGCCATAATCCGGCACAACTTCTGCCTCGGCTTCGGGTTCTTCCCAGCAACCAACGGTGCGGTTGCGCGGCAGCATTACCCCGAAACCATCCCGGCTTCGCAGCCGCCCCACCTCCCAGCCGCAGGAGCCTGGTTTTGAGTATTTGCCTCCTCATCCTGCTTGCTCTACCATTTTTGTTTATGGCCCTTCCCACACTTTTGCCCTGTGATGGCTGCGGACAACCCGCTTCGCCAGAGCACATCGCGCGCCGCCTGCAGCGCCTCGAATGGGCCACTCGCTTCCGTCCCGTCCACATCCAGGTGCTCCTCCTCACAGCTTCTGCCCCTGAAGCCGACTCCGACTTTCTATACTCTCCCAAGTCCGGATTCACTGGTCAGGCCGGCGTGGTTTTATCGGCAGTTGGCATCTCTAAAGCAGGGAAGTCCTCTGAGGAAGTTCTCGCCGACTTCCAAAAACGCGGCCTCGTCCTCGGCTCGCTGCTCGAGTGTCCCATCGAAGCCGGCGCCGAGTCCGGTGAAGTCCGCACCCTTCTCGAGCACCACCTCCCCCAATCCATCGCCCGAATCCGCCGCTCCCTGAAGCCAAAACGCATCCTGATAATCGCGCCCGAACTCCAACCGCTCCTCCCGCAACTCACCGAATCGGCCCTCGGCTGCCCAATTTTTTTCACTCCGCTCTCGACTTTCCACGGCGAAACGGCATCAAATTCTCAGGAGATCTCAACATTCCGTGCGGCCCTCTCAGCCTCAACGGGGCAGGGTGCCTAGCTCTGCCCTGTGACTTCCATCACTGAGTTTCGTGATGGCCTAACAGAAACTAACTGTGGCACGTTGAAACTTCGTGGTGTGCTAAGATGTCGTTTGAAACCGCTCCCTTAGGGGTGATTTGTGCAGAATCGGGCAAAATTCGGTGTTGGCATCGGGGTGATCGTGGCGGCCTTGTCGTTCCTCGCCTGGCTCGGCTATGGCGAGAGCAAGACCTACTATCACACCATCGCGGAATACCAGACGTTGAACGCCTCGGACCGCGCTCATCGCATCCGCCTTGCGGGGATCGTCGTCGAAGGCAGCATCAAGCCCGGCTCGGGCCGCGTGGATTTCACACTGGAAGAGCAGGGGAAAACGCTCCCCATCACGTACGTTGGCAGCGATCCTTTGCCGGACACGTTCAAAGATAAGTCTCAGGCCCTGGTTGAGGGACGTCCCGGCGCCGATGGCCGCTTTGTCGCCGAACATGTGCAGGCCAAGTGCGCTTCCAAGTACGAAGCCGCTCCCGGTGGCGATAAGCCAACCCCGTCCGGCACTACCCAGCGAAGCAGCATGTAACGGCCAGTTAAAAATCCTCGGGGAGAGGCGAAAGCGCTATGGATGTATTCGGTTCGTTTACGCTCCTGCTGGCCTTTGTCTGCGCAGTGTACGCGTTAGTCGGCGGCATCGCCGCCATCAAGACCCGGCATCCGCTGCTTGTGAAGAGCACGCGGCAAGCCGGCATGGCCACCTGCGTACTGATTTTCATCGCCACGTTCAGCCTTGAGTATCTCTTCTTCAGCGACAATTTCTCCCAGGCATACGTCGTCTCCCACAGCAATCGCGATCTCTCCGTTTTTTATAAAATTGGCGCGCTCTGGTCCGGCCAGGAAGGCTCGCTGCTCTTCTGGAGTTTCCTGCTTTCGATCTACGTAATCTCGGTTCTGATCACCTATCGCAATAAAAATGGCGAGTTGATGCCGTATGTCGGCGTGGTCCTCGCCGGCGTCCAAACTTTTTTCCTTATCCTGAACAATTTCGTTGAGAGCCCGTTCAAGACTCTCGCCACGGTAAACGCCAGTGGCGCGCTTGAACCCTTCACCCGCATGGACGGCAATGGATTGAATCCTTTGCTGCAATATCCAGAAATGGTCATTCACCCGCCGAATCTTTACTCCGGCTATACAGGCTTCACCATTCCATTCGCGTTTGCCCTCGCCGCCTTGCTCGCGCGCTACCCCGGCGAAAAGTGGATTCACCTTACCCGCAAGTGGACCATGATCGCCTGGTGCTTCCAGTCAGTCGGCATTCTTCTCGGCGCGCACTGGGCCTATGCCGTTCTCGGCTGGGGCGGTTACTGGGGCTGGGATCCGGTTGAGAATGCTTCGTTGCTGC
Source organism: Vulcanimicrobiaceae bacterium (assembly GCA_035484435.1). Classification (GTDB taxonomy): domain Bacteria; phylum Acidobacteriota; class Terriglobia; order Acidiferrales; family UBA7541; genus Acidiferrum. The sequence goes on from DATHOY010000144.1 coordinate 23,807, forward strand.
CATGGCTTTCCGGGACGGCGTTTCTGCACTCCGTTATGATGCAGGAAAAGCGGGGGATGATGAAGGTCTGGAACGTGTGGCTGGTCTTCTGCACGTTTATGCTGTGCATTCTGGGAACATTCCTCACGCGCAGCGGAATAGTCAGTTCCGTCCACGCGTTCGCGAACTCGCACATCGGGCCGTGGTTCGTCGGCTTCCTGGGGCTGACGCTGATTGCTTGCTTCATCGCTTACGTGAAGAATCGCGATTACTTGAAGAGCGAAAACCAGCTCGATTCCATGATTTCCCGCGAGTCCAGCTTCCTGTTTAACAACCTGCTCTTCCTCGTCGCCTGCATCGCGGTTCTTGCCGGCACGCTTTTCCCCGTGTTCACCGACTGGCTCACTCCCTCGCGCATCAGCGTTGGAGCGCCCTATTTCAACAAAATCATGATTCCGATTGGCCTCGCCATCCTGTTCCTCACCGGCGTCGGCCCGCTTCTTGCATGGCGCAAGACTTCGCCCGACAGCCTGAAGCGTAATTTTCGCTGGCCTGTGATGTTCGGCCTAATGAGCGGCGTTGCCGCGTTCTTGCTGGATTATCGTAACGCCGCTTCCATTCTCTGCCTGGCGCTCTGCGGCTTTGTCTTCTGGACCATCGTGATGGAGTTCTACCGCGGAGCGAAAGTCATTTCCGCGCGCACCGGCATGAGCCTGCCAATGGGAGCGCACGAACTGGCCATGCGCAACACGCGGCGCTACGGCGGCTACGTCGTCCACTTCGGCATGGTGCTCATTTTCATCGGCCTTGCGGGTTCCGCGTTCAACACCGACGTCCAGCGCCCGATGAACCTCGGCGAATCCATGAAGCTCGGGCGGTACACTCTTGTGCTGCAAAGCGCCGACACCAAAGCCGAAGAGAACTACACCGCCCAGCGCATGATCGTCGAAGTGCTGAAAGACAATAAGCAACTGATGATGCTGTATCCCGAGAAACGCAAGTTCCAGGGCGCCGACGAAGGCAACGGCACAATGGTGGCCATCTATTCCACGCTTCGGGAAGACGTCTACGTAGTCTTCGCGGGCATCGACGGGGACACGAAACTCCCGGTAATCCACGCCTTCCTGAATCCACTTGTGAAATGGATATGGCTCGGCGGCGTCTGGGTGGTGATGGGCACGCTGCTCGCGCTGATGCCGAATCGCCGCGCCCAGCTTGCCACTGCGCTTGTGCCGCAAACCGCTCCGCCTTCACCGATCGCCCAGGCTCTGAATCCATCCGTAACCCTGCGTGAGGGCCATGACTAACCGCTCTACTCCCAAGCTTGTCATCCTGAGGCTATCCGACGAGGATAGCCGAAGGACCTCAACCTCAAATTTTGCGAATGCGTTCAACACGAAGCGCCTCCGCCTCCTCGCAGCACTTTTCGCTTTCGCGCTCTTCTCCGTCCTCCCGCTGATCGCCCAGCAGCAAGCCGACCGCGTCAAGCAAGTCGGTGGCAAGTTTCTTTGCATGTGCGGCTGCGGCCAGATTCTTACCCAGTGCAACCACGTCGGCTGCACGATGTCCGCATCCATGCTGAAAGAATTGGGCGCCATGGTGAACCGCGGCGACTCCGAAGACAAGATCACGCAGACGTTCGTTCAGGAATTCGGCACCACTGTCTACGCCGAGCCGCCAAAGTCCGGCTTCAGCCTGGTCGCCTGGCTCATGCCTGTTTTTTATTTTCTCGCCGGTGCCGCAATCGTGGTTTTCTTCATCATGAAATGGCGCAAGCAAGCGCCTGCTCCGGCCGCCGTCGCTCCCGCCGGCGTGCACATCTCCCCCGAGGCCTACGAGCGCGCTCGCTCCCAGGCCAACCGGGAAACTGAGGACTAGCCCCATGCCCTCCCTTCTGCTCGCAATGCTCTTCACCGCTGGCCCTGAATGGGCCATCTACGGCGCTTGCCTCGGCCTCGCCGCCGCGGTTTTTCTTTTCATTTTCTACATTCAGCCTGACGCTTCCGACCTTGCTCCTCACCGCACTAAGCTCGACCAACTTCTCGAGCGCCGCGACACCATCTACGACAATCTGCGCGACCTGAAATTCGAATACCGCGCCGGAAAATATTCCGAAGGCGATTACGAAACCATGAAGGTCACGCTCGAGAACGAAGCCGCCCTTGTTCTCGCCGAAATCGAACAAGTCACCGATTCCCAGATTCGCCGCCCACGCCCCGCCGCTCACCCGGCCTCCGCTGACCGGAGCGCTCGATGAAGGCTTTCTGGCCGCGTCTCGTTGCCATCGTCCTCACCGCACTTTTCGCCGCCTCCGCATCGCTCGCCGGAACCATCCACGGCTCGGTGGTGAACCGCACCACGGGTAAGGCGATTCCGAACACCGACGTCGATCTGCTGAGCCCCACGCAGGGCATGGCCCTGCTCGCCACCGTTAAGAGTGATGCGCAGGGCCAGTTCACCGCCACCAACGATTCCATCGGCGCGGGTCCTGTTCTTATCAGGGTCACCTATCAGGGAGTCAGTTTTAACGGGTTCGCGCCGCCGGGCCGCCCCCAAGTGGATGTCGAAGTATTTGACGTCAGTAAGGATCCGAAGACTGTCACGCCCGCCTCCCACGTCGTCATCTTTCAGCCGCGCGACGGCAAACTGATCGGCGCCGAAGAGTACAACGTCAAGAACGATTCGAAGCCAGGCGTCGCTTATTTCCGCACCGAAGGAACTTTTGAATTCGCCATTCCCGAAAAAGCGACGCTGCAGAATGTCACCGCCACCGGCTCCCTCGGCATGGATGTTCCGCAAGCCTCGATCGACAAGGGCAAGGGCCGCTACGCCATCGCGTACGCATTCCATCCCGGCGAAACGAACATACGTCTCTCGTACGAGGTTCCGTATCCCGGCAATTCCGCCACGCTGAAGCTTCCCGCCGCTTACGCTGGAATGCGCATGCTCCTCGTCGCTCCTCCCGGCGTCACCCTTACCGGCGACGGCATCAGCGCCGCCGGCCAGGAACAAGGTATGAACGTGTTCCTCCACGACGCGCTTGCCGCCAAAGCATCGCTGGCCGTTTCCGTTTCCGGTGTAGGCTCGCCCCAAGCCGCCGAAGCTGTGGACGGGCAGGACCAGCAGCAGGGCCAGGAAGGGAATTCGCGCACACAAGGCCAGCAGGTGGACGTCGCTCCGCCGCGGCTTAATCAGATCCTCTCACCCTGGTATAAATATCTAGTCTTTATTCTTGTGATCGCCGCCGCTTTTTTGTTATTTGCGTTCATCCTGTCGCAAAAGAAAATCGTCGTTGTCAGTTCTGAGGATGACATTGGCGAGCCCCCTCCCACAAATGCTGGCAAACCTGACAAGGGAAAGCGCTCCAAGAATCCGGCCGACAAAGCTTCTGACGCGAGACAACAGTCCGCCATCGTGGAGTCGGTCAAGAATAAGGTCAATGTCAATCTCGACTCGTTGAAAGAAGAAGTCTTTCGCCTCGAATTGCGCAAGCAGGCCGGCACGATTTCCGAGGAGGATTACGCCCGCGAAAAGTCCCGCGTCGAAAAACTCCTCCGCGACCTAGTCCGCGGCTAACGTCCGGTAGCATAGGCTTCAACCTGTGCTCCGAAGCTTTTGTAGGGGCCGGGCTCGCCCGGCCCGCTCTTGGGGTTCTTAAAGAGGCTTCAACGTTTTCGCTGTATTTAGAACCGCGCGTTCCTCCTCGCGCTCCTGCGGAGCCGCGCCAAACAAGACTAATCGTGGCCCCACAAAAACTATCGCCAACCGGACTTCGCTTCGAGAGAATCGATAAACGCTACGGCGGGCTCTTCGCTCTCCGCCGCGTTACGTTCGAAATCTCCGCCGGCGAATGCACCGTCCTCGCCGGCCGCAACGGCTCCGGCAAAACCACCCTCCTACGTATCGCCGGGCAAATTGTCCGGCCCACAGCCGGGACACTATCTTTCCCAGGAAGTGCCGCCGACAATTCCGGAAATTCCCGCCCCGGCTACGTCGGCCACAGCACCATGGTCTACGACGAGCTGACCGCCGAGGAAAATCTCCTCCTCTTTGCCCGTCTGCAGAAAGTCGAGTCGCCCGTCGCCCGCGCTGAAGCTCTTCTCCGCGAAGTCGGCCTTTATGAGAGGCGAGGCTCTCTTGTCCGCACCTTTTCCCGCGGCATGCGCCAGCGCATCGCCATCGCCCGGGCGTTGATCCACCGTCCCTCCGTGCTGCTTCTCGATGAGCCCGCCACCGGCCTCGATCCCCTCGGCATCACCTGGCTCGCCAGCTCTCTCCGCGAACTCAATCAAGCCGGTTGCACCATCGTCATGAGCCTCCACGGCGTGTCCGAAATCTCCGCGCTCGCCACTCGCGCGGTCCGCCTCGATGCCGGCAACGTCATCGCCGACACAAAAACCGGCGCCTCATTGCACGACATTCTCACGTTTGGAGCCGCCTGAGCCGCCATGAGCCTCTTCTCCAACACGGCGGTCCTTCTCAGCAAGGAGCTTCGCACCGAATTCCGCTCCCGCGAACTCCTCACCACCACGGTCGTTTTTATTCTCGTCGTCCTCATCCTTTTCAGCTTCGCGATCAGCCCAACCACAGAAGAGTCGCGCGAATTCGGCCCCGGTCTCCTCTGGCTCGCAATTCTTTTCGCCGCGTCGCTCATGTTGCAGCCCTGCTTCCTTCGCGAGCAGAGCAACGACACGCTCAGCTCCCTGCGTCTCGCCGTCAGCGATCCTTTTTCCATCTTTCTCGCGAAATTAATCGCCAACACGCTCTTCCTGCTCCTCACCGAGCTGATCATGCTTCCGTTTTTCGCCATTTTCTACAACGTGCCGATCCTCCCCGAATTTCATTGGCTCGTCCTCGTTTTGTTCCTCGGCAGCCTCGGCATTTCCGTCGCCGGCACTGCGCTTTCCGCCATCTCCGCGCAAGCCCGCATGCGCGAGCTGCTCCTTCCGTTGTTGCTGCTTCCGCTGCTGACTCCCGTGCTCGTCGTCAGCGCCACCGTTACTGTCAGCCTTTTCGAACGCGAGCCCGTCGTTAAAGTGAAGGGAATCGCGTTCCTCGCTGTCTTCGACGTCGTCTTTTTGACGGCGCTATGGCTTTTCGGCGAATATCTTCTGGAGGAATAACCTGCATGACCAAACGCATCATCCTCGGCGCCGTCGCCATCCTGCTGGTGCTGGCGTCCGCCTATGCGGCGTTCTTCATAGCGCCGGAAGAGCGCACCATGGGCCTTATTCAGCGCATTTTCTATTTTCACGTGTCCAGCGCCTGGGCGGGATTCACCGCATTCTTCCTGTGCTTTCTCGGCAATCTTCTCTATGTCTGGAAGCGCGCGCAAAAATATGACTGGCTCGCCGTCTCCGGCGCCGAAGTGGGCCTCGCCTTCACCACCGTCGTGCTGATCACCGGGCCCATCTGGGCGCATCCCGTCTGGGGCATCTGGTGGACCTGGGACGCCCGCCTGACCTCCACGTTCGTCCTGTGGCTGCTCTACGTTTCGTATCTGTTGCTGCGCACGCTGGTGGAAGAACCCGACCGCCGCGCCCTTCTCAGTTCGCTCTTCGGAATTTTCGCGTTCCTCGATGTGCCGCTAGTTTTCGGCGCCATCCGCTGGTGGCGCACTCAGCATCCGCAGCCGGTCATCGCCGGCGGCCAGGGCTCGGGCCTCGAAACCACAATGAAAGCCGTCTTCTTCTTTTCCGCGTTTGCCATGCACGTGTTCATGGCGTTCCTGGTAGCCGAACGCTACGCCCTGGAAAAAATGCAGACCGAAACCGAATTTCTAGCCAGTGAAGTGGAGGCCCAATGAAAAATCTCGACAGTGTGTTCGCAGCCTACGCCATCGGTTGGGGCGTATTTTTCGTGTTCTACCTCACCATCGCCAAACGCACCTCCAACCTTCGCGCCGAACTAGACCGCCTGAAAAACTCGCTCCCCCGCACAAAATAACTTTTGAGTGCGGAAGCAAAGCTTCCGCTTTTGCAGCTGACGCACAGCTACCAGAACGCCTCAAGAAAGGGAATCACGGCGACAAAAATGGCTCCCCAACCCAAAAAACGCGTCGGCATCGTCCTCTTCCAACTTGGCGGCCCCGACTCTCTCGCCACCGTCGAGCCGTTCCTCCGCAATCTCTTCCTCGATCCCGACATCATCCCGCTCGGCCCTCTCAACTTCATCCGGGGCCCCCTCGCCCGCTACATCGCCAAAAAGCGCACTCCTCCTGTAGCTCAGCGCTACGGCCAGATCGGCCGCCGTTCTCCCATCGGCATTCTCACCGAACGCCAACGCGCCAAACTCGTCGCCGCAGTCGCCCCATACATGGAACCCGTCGCCGTAACCGCCATGCGTTACTGGAAGCCGTTGACCGAAGATGCCGTCGCCGCTATCAAGAAAGCCAATCGCCTCGACGAACTCGTTCTTCTCCCGCTCTACCCTCACTATTCCTACGCCACCACGCTCAGCAGCCTGAAGGAATGGCGCCGCGTCTACGGTGAGCCTGTAGACACGCTGCCCGAACGCACCATCGAACATTTCTTCGACCACCCGCTCTACATCCAGGCCCTCGTCACCAACATCGGCAAATGCCTTCGCCAGTTTCCCGACAGTTCGCGCATCCATCTCATCTTCAGCGCCCACGGCCTGCCGATGAGTCTCGTCGAAAACGGCGATCCCTACCCGCGCCACATCGAAGAAACCGTCCGCCTGGTTTGCGAAAGCGGCGCGCAGAAATTCCCCAACTGGCCGCGCACACACATGCTCTGCTTTCAGTCCAAAGTCGGCCCCGCCAAGTGGCTCGAACCCTCCTTCGTCGGCACGGTCCACAAACTCGGCCACGAAGGCGTCAAGGAGATGCTCGTAGTTCCCATTTCCTTCGTCACCGAGCACATCGAAACCCTGCACGAAATCAACATCGAAGGCCGAGCCGACGCCAAAAAAGCCGGCATCGAGCGATACCGCATGATGCCCGCCGTAGGCGACTCCCCCCTCTTCATCGAGTGCCTGAAACAACTCGTCCTCCGCGCCGCCGAGGTCCACCCCGACGTCTCCAGTACCACCGCCTGACGCACTTTGTAGGGGCGGCTTTAGGCCGCCTTCTTGCCTTCTTCTCTGTGATCTCTGCGCTCTTCCTCTGCGACCTCTGTGTGAACTCCCCTCTCTTTTTTCACTCTTGCCTCTTTCTTTCCATCCGTACTACACTCCCCCCCGGTTCAGGATTGGCGGTATCAACTTCACTGCTGTCGGTGCGCTATAATCTGTATTTCGGGATGGGGCCCGAAATTCATGAAAGCGACGTTTCACTCTGGTGTCCACAAATTTGCTCTCTTCGTAGTCGCTTGGGCGGTCATCCTCCTCTGTGCCGGTGCGCTGGTTACCTCTGAAGACGCCGCCCTCGCCGTCCCTGATTGGCCCCTTTCCTACGGCAGCATCACCCCTCCCATGGTCGGTGGCATTGCGTATGAGCACACGCACCGGGTCATCGCTGCCATCCTCGGTCTATTCGTCGTCATCCTCTCCATCTTCCTCTGGCGCAAAGACGAGCGCCCCGCCGTCCGTTGGTTGGGCGTCGCCGCTGTCGGCGGCGTGATCCTCCAGGGCATTCTCGGCGGCCTCACCGTGCTGAAGCTTCTCCATTACAGGTTCCCCGTCATGCACGCGTGCCTAGCGCAAATCATGTTCGTCACACTCGTCTCCATCGCCGTGGTCACCAGCCACTGGTGGGTTTCCGAGCGCCCGCAATATGAAGACAAGGCCTCTCCTGCGATTCATACAGTAGTGATCCTCAATGCCTGCGCCATTTTTTTGCAGATAGCCCTCGGCGCCGAGTTCCGCCACAAATACAGCCCGGCCACGCCGCACGTCGTCTGGGCCATGGGCGTACTGCTGGTGGCGTCCTGGACCGCCATCCAACTCCGCAAGCGCTTCTCAAACTCCCCCGAAATTTCCCGCATCCGCGCGCTTCTCCACGGCATCGTAGGTGTACAGTTGCTGCTCGGCATCGCTGCACTCTGGACGCGCATGCAGTCCGCCAACGATCCGCAGCCCTTGCCGCCCGTGATTATTACCACGGTCGTGCACACGGTATTTGGAGCGGTGCTCTTCGCCACGTCGATTCTGGCGGTCTTGCTCTGCTATAGATTGGTGCCGCGAAAAAGGGAAGTTGTCTTTGCCACCACAAGAGATGAGGTGCCCGCCTGATGAGTGAAGTTCGCGCCGCCGCGCTACCGCAGCCGAGCAAGCTCAGCGCCTATATCACGCTGACGAAGCCCGACGTCTCGTTCCTGGTCTTGATGACCACCTGTGCGGGCTATTACATGGGCGCGCGCGGCCCCATCGGTTGGCTGCACATGATTCATGTCATCGTCGCCACGATGATGATCGCCGCCGGAACCGCCGCTCTGAACCATTACATCGAGCGCGAATCCGACCGCTACATGCGCCGCACCGCTTCACGTCCCCTACCCACAGGCGTGCTTACACCGACCGAGGCCCTGCGCTTCGGTATCGTGCTGTCGCTTGCCGGCGCGATCGATCTCTATCTCACCGCCGGCTTTTGGCCATGTTTCCTCGGCGTTTTCACCTGCCTGAGCTATCTCCTCGCTTACACGCCACTGAAAAAGCACACGGTCTGGGCCACCTTCATCGGCGCCATTCCCGGCGCCATCCCGCCGATGATTGGCTGGACCGCCGCCACTGGCAAAGTGGATGCCGGCGCGTGGCTGCTCTTCGCCATTCTCTTCGTCTGGCAATTTCCGCACTTCCACGCCATCGCCTGGATGTATCGCGAAGACTACGCGCGCGCGGGCATCCTGATGCTTCCCGTCGTCGACAAAGAAGGGAAGCGCACCTTTCGCCAGATAATCCTCTATGCCGCGGCGCTCGTAGCCGTCAGCCTGCTGCCCGCTATCATGGGCTTCGCGGGTGTACTCTATTTCTTCGGCGCGCTCGTCACCTGCACCGGCCTCGTCCAGGTCTGCCTTTGGGCCGCGCACGGCAAAACCAACACCCGCGCCAAGTGGCTGATGCACGCCACCGTCCTGCATATCCCGATCCTGTTAGGCCTGATGATGTACGACAAATTGCCGCGATAGTATGGAACAGGCTCAAATCAATCCGCGCCCCGTAGTTGGTACGATCATCGTAGTCAGCGGCTTCGCCGTGTCGTTTCTGCTGTGGCTGCTCTACGTCCATCATGCCTCCGCCGATTTCGCCGGGCGCTGGATGTTTCTGCCGGCCCTCAACGCGGTTCTAAACGGATTGTGCGCGATCACCCTCTGCGTGGGGCTGTATTTCATCAAACATCACAACCGCGAAGCGCATCGCACCAGCATGTTGCTGGCCTTCGCCTTCTCTTCCGCGTTTCTTGTCAGCTACATCGTGAACCACGCGCTGCACGGAGACACGATTTTCCCTGGTCATGGCGCGGTGCGCACCGTGTACCTATCCATCTTAGCCAGCCACGTCATCCTTTCCATCGTCGCCCTACCAATGGTGCTCACCACGTTCTTCTTCTCTCTGACCGGCCGCTTTCCCATGCACCGCCGGATCGCGCGCTTCACGTTTCCTATCTGGCTCTACGTCTCAGTCACAGGCGTAATCGTCTACCTGATGCTCTACCAATTCAACGCCTCGTAAAATTGGCTAGAAGCTCGAACACAGATTCCGCCCGAAGGGCGCAAGCTCCGAATCAGGAAATCCCCTAAACTGTTCAATCGGAGACAGCGTCCCCTCCCGGACTCCGATATAAACTTCCTCATCCGTTGAGCGTCCGTGGGGGATTGTGTTCGCGGTTCGCTGACTGCGCTAAGCCGCCCCAAAATACGACGTGGCTCCGCCGGGGAGTCGTTGCTCGACGGCGGTTTGCAGACGCACGGGAGGAAAATAGTATGTTTCACTTGCTCTGGTACATTCTCATCGGGCTGATCTCGGGCGTTATCGCGAAGTCGGTGATGCACGAGCA
>DATHOY010000145.1:0-16276 GCA_035484435.1 Vulcanimicrobiaceae bacterium
ATGCCCAGCGGCACCGTCGACGTCACCGAAAATATCACGATGCAATTCGTCGGCGGCCCCTGGCACGGCATCAACCGCTACATTCCCGTCGAGTACTCCGGCCCTCGCGGCCTGAACTACACGCTGTTCCTCGACGTCAAGGACATCACCGACGGCACCGGTGCCAAACTCCGCTACAAATCCAGCCGCGAACGCCACTACCTCAATCTGAAAATCCTTATCCCCAACGCAGACAACAGCACCCACACCATCTCTATCCACTACACCGTCTCCGACGCCCTCAAATTCTTCGATGACCATGACGAATTCTATTGGAACGTCACCGGCGACGAGTGGAGCATCCCCATCGAATCCGCCGGCGCCCACATCGTCTTACCCGATGGCGCCGCCAACCTTCGCGCAAAAGCATTCACCGGCGCCTATCGCTCCACCGGCCGCGACGCCACTGTCGAAATCTCTGGCACCGGTGTGGATGTGCAGACCCGCGACCCTCTCCCGTTGCACGAAGGCCTCACGGTCGCCGTCGCCTTCGACAAAGGCGCTGTCCGCGAACCCACTGTGCTTTCTCGCTTATTCCTGTATCTCCGCAGCAATTGGCCACTCTTCATTCCCATCATCACCTTCTTCGCCATGTTCTGGTGGTGGTGGACCCACGGCCGCGACCCCCGCCTCCGCCCCATCGCCGCCCAATATCAGCCGCCCGACAATCTCTCTCCCGGCGAAGTCGGCACCCTCATCGACAACTCCGTCGACATGCGCGACATCACCGCCTCCATCGTCGACCTCGCCGTCCGCGGCTACCTCGTCATCGAAGAAACAAAGCAAGACCATCTGCTCGGCCTCACCCACTCCAAGAGCTACATCTTCCATCTGAAAAAATCGCGCGCGGAATGGAATTCCCTGAAGCCCCACGAACAGGAACTTCTCGACGGCATCTTCGCCGGCGGAAATGCCGGCGACGCCGTCCCTCTCGACGCCCTCCACAACACCTTCTACGCGAACATCCCCGAAATCCGAAACCAGATCTTCGCCTCTTTGGTCGGTGACGGCTACTACGCCCAGCGCCCAGACAGTGTCCGCTCCAGCTACATCCTCTTTGGCATCGTCGCCGGCGTCATCCTCGTTGTCGGCGGCATCTGGCTCTCCAATCACTCCGGCATGCAGCCGCTTCCCTTTGTCGTCGCCGGAGTTCTCACCGGCGCCATCCTCTGCGGCTTCGGCTGGTTCATGCCCGCGCGCACCCAGGCCGGTGCCCGCGCCCTCGAAGGCGTCCTCGGCTTCGAGGATTTCCTCGCCCACGTCGAGTCCGATCGCTTTAACCGCACCATCAAAACGCCCGAAATGTTCGAAAAATTTCTCCCCTTCGCCATGGCCTTGGGCGTCGAAAAAAACTGGAGCAAAGCCTTCCAGGGTATCTACACTCAGCCGCCGCAGTGGTATCAGGGCAGCTACGGCCCCGGCTTCTACCCCTACATGTTCGCCAACGATCTGGGTTCCATGTCCTCCATGGCCAGCGACGTTATGACCTCGTCCCCGCGCAGCGCCGAAGGCTCCGCATTCGGTGGTGACGGGGGTGGTGGTGGCGGCTTCGAAGGAGGCGGCTTCGGCGGCGGTGGCGGCGACGCCTTCTAGCAAGTTAGGGAAGACGCTCCTTATATTTAGGAGGCCGGGGCTTCAGCCCCGGCATAAAAGCGTATAGCTCGATGGGCTTTAGCCCCTGAAGCAGGTTTTTCGATGTTTTCAGCAGCCTCTATCACTACGCCTTCATGCTCACCCCATACGCGTCCAGCACATCCTGCAGCCGCACCACTCCCAGCAGTTGATGCACGTTCGCCCGGCTCACCACCGGCAACAAATCCAAGTGATTTGCTCCCAGCCGGTCCAAAGCATCGTCCAGCGGATGGTCGGCATGCACATGCGGAAAGTCCCCCGCTTTAAGAATCGTACTGATGTGCGACTCCAAACTCCCGCCACTCGCAGCCTTCTCTAACTCTTCTCGAGTCACCAACCCCGCCACTCCCTGCGCACTCGAAACAATCCACGTCATCTGCCCCGTCCCTCGCGTCTGTTCCAGAGCATTCCCGATCGTCGTTTCTATGCTCAAGACCTGCCCCGCCGGCCGCATAACTTGCATCACCTGCCGTCGCGTCTCCTGCCGGCTCCCGAACCTCGGCAAATGAATGCCGTCCTGCTCCGCCAGCACTTCATAAATCGGCTCCTTCTGCAGCCGCGACGAAATAAAATAACTCACCAGGTTCGAAATCATCAGCGGCACAATCACCGCGTAATCACGTGTAATCTCAAAGATCATCACCACCGACGTCATCGGCGCGCGAACGATTCCCGCGAACGCCGCTCCCATCCCCACCAGCGCGTAAGCCCCCGGCGCAGCCACATGGCCCGGAAAGAAATGCTGTCCCACGCTTCCAACTGCCCCGCCCAGCATCGCCCCCAGAAACAAGCTCGGTCCAAAAATTCCCCCGGCGTTCCCCGAAGCGTAGCTCACCGCCGTCGCCACCAGCTTCAACACCAGCAGCGTCAGCATCAGTTTCAGCGTCAGGCTGTCGTTCAGCGCATCGCCCACATACTGGTAGCCCACGCCCATCACCGACGGCACAAACCACCCCATCACGCCCACAACCAGTCCACCCGCCACCGGTTGAAACCACACCGTCTTCGCCGGCTGTCGCTTAAACCACGCACGCAGCCGAAGCAACAATTGCGTAAACGCCGCCGAAACCACACCCCCCCCGATTCCCAGCAGTCCGTAGGCAATCAATTCCCACGAACTCACCAGCTGATACTGCGGCGTTTGAAACAGCGGCTCATTTCCCAGCAGCAATCGCAAAACGCCCCAACTGGTGGCAGACGCAATGACCACCGATCCCAACACCGGTGCGTGCAAGTCCCCCACAACTTCTTCCAACGCGAACAGCACCGCCGCCAGCGGTGTATTAAATGCCGCCGCCACCGCCGCCGCAGCACCCACCGGCAGCAGCGCCTTTACCCTCTCAGGCTTCAACCCCAGCGCCCTCCCCAGCACCGAAGCGACACCTCCACCCACCTGCACCGCCGGTCCTTCGCGCCCCAGCGGGATTCCGCTCGCCAGCGTCACCGAAGTACAGAAAAATTTCCCCAGCAAAGTCGAAAAACTGATGAACCCGCCGCGTGCATACAGCGCCGCCTTCGTCTGCGGCACACCGCTTCCCCGCGCATCCGGAAAATATTTGTACAGCAGATATCCCATCACCAGCGATCCGGTAACAGGAACCAGAAATCTTCGCCACGCCGCCGCATCCGGCGGATACAGCCGCGCGCCAAACCGCCCGGTAATCTCGATGAACGCCACCACGATCAACCCGACCAGCGCGCCAATCAGCAGCGTAAGCAGCAGGAACACCTGCTCTTCGCGGTCGTTCAAAAATGTTTTCCATTTCAAAATGGCGGAATTCCGCCAATCGGGTCGCACCGGAAGCGCGTCGGCATTCATCGTCAGAAATTGTCCCTCGGGGAACTCACTTCACTTGGCTGGTATAAAGCGTTCGCATCCCTCGCCTCTTCGATGCCGTCGCCACGGGCCGGGATTCCAGAAGTTTTCGGATGGATTCGACCAGCGCGCGCCCGTGCGACCGCAATTCCACTATCCGCTGCCCCACTACCTTCTCCAGCAGCTTCTCGCCGCGCGGCTGCAGTGTCACCAGCACCTGCCGCCGGTCTTCCCTCCCCCGTGTTCGCTTCACGAATCCGTGCGCTTCCATCCGGTCGATCAGCTCAACGGTACTGTGGTGCCGCAGCGCCAGCCGGTCCGCCAGCTTGCGGATGCTGGCCTCCTGCCCGGGCTCCAGCCCGCGAATCGCCAGCAGCAAAAGGTATTGCTGCGGCTCAAGCCCCGCCTGCCGCGCCGTCGCATCGCCCTCCTGCAGAAAGCGCCGTATCAGGTAGCGCAGTTCGGATAGTGCGTGGTATTCCCCGTCGGTAATCCGTGCGCCCATAGGTCAAGTCTATCGTATCACGATATATTTTGCCAGAGCGCCTTTGTAGCGGCCGCTTTCTGAAGCGGGCGCCTCGCTCCTATTTTACAATCCCTTCCGAAACGCCTTCTGCGTCTTGTAATGCTCATACCCGTTCCGCAAATAGAACCCGTGCGCCCGCTCCCGCAACACATTCGACCGCACCGACATGCCCTTGCACCGTTTCCCGCGCGCCCACTTCTCCCCAGCCGCCAGCAGCCTCGCTCCGGCTCCCCCGCTCCGCGCCGCCTCATCCACCACCAATCCATTCACCTCCGCTCGGCGCTCCACTTCCACCAGCGGCGTGGTACTCACGTGAATCCACCCTATCAACGCGCCGTCCCGCAACTCCGCCACAAAACACGCCGTATCCCTATCCTTAATAACCTCACTCAGCCGCCCCTTCATCTGCTTTTCCGTCGTCGGATACCCCAGCTGCCTGGAAAGCTCCGCAACCCTCTTCGCATCAGTCACGCGCGCCCGCCGTATGTGAACCTCAGCCATTAACGAAGTCATCGCTCTTCTTCCCTTTTCCGCGCAGCCGTGCCTGCATGGCCTCGCCTTCCAACTCGCGAAGTGCGTCCGCTGCAATCCACCGCGCCGCGCGCGATTCTTTCGCACGCAACCGCTTCGCCGTCGCAATCGCCGCTCGATTCAATCTCACATTCCGCTTCCCGATGTTCCGCAGCGCCCAGTTCACAGCCTTCCTCACGAAATTCCGCTCGTCTTCCGCTTCCCGCTCAATCACCTTCAGAAATTTCAAATATTTCGAATCCGCTGCAGCCTTGTCCCGATACGCCAGGTACGCCGCCAGCGCAAATCCCCCGCGCTTCTGAAACTCCTCCTTGCGCTTGGTCCACGTAAACGCCTTCTCCCAGGCACCGTCCGCGAGCACAAACAGGTGGCAGCACGTCCCGTCGCAGCTGTCCCAATTGTCAAAATCCCGCACCCACAACTCCATCTGCGTGCCCGTCACCTTCTCCGGCTCGCTGATCAATCCCGCCAGAATCTTCGCATCTTGAATTCCCGTCGACCACAACTCCAGCCCCAGGGCGTGATTCTTCCCGATCCTTTTCGCCAACGCGTCCAGTTTTGGTTTGGATACTCCGAAGACCTTCTTGGCGCGAATTCCATAACGCGCCATTCCTTCCACATTGTGCTTCGTCCCCAGCCGCCGAAGCTCCGCAACAATTCTCTCCACGGTCCATTTCGTATTGGCGCCAGAACCGGCCATCCGTTGCGCTCCGACCTCTCTGTGTACTCTGTGCGCTTCCTCTGTGCCTTCTGTGTTAAATCTTCCTCTTCACTGGTCGCTGGCCGCCGGCCACTTTTGCTAGAACCCCTTCTCCGAATCGATCAAAATGGTGACCGGGCCTTCATTCACCAACTCCACCGACATAGTCGCCTGGAATACCCCGTTGCCCACTACAATTCCCAATTTGCGCAGCGCCTCCGAAAACTCCTCATACAGCTGCTTCGCCAGCTCCGGCGGACCCGCCGCAATATAGCTCGGCCGCCTTTGCCCCCGCGCATCCCCGTACAACGTAAACTGCGAAACCACCAGAGCGCTTCCCTTCACGTCCAGCAGCGACCGGTTCATCTTCCCCTGCTCGTCCTCGAAAATCCGCAGGTTGGCCGCCTTCTCCGCCATCGCAACCGCCACCTGCGAAGTGTCTTCCTTCCCCACTCCAAGCAGGATCATCAGCCCCGGCCCAATCTCCCCCGTGACCCGCCCTTCCACCGTCACCTTCGCGCGGCTTACCCTCTGCGCGACAATTCGCATCTCTATTTCTTTTCTTCTGGTTTCGCGGGCTTCCGCGGCAGCAATTCCGGTAACTCGGCCACGTTATAGGCAAACACCGCCAGCACCTGCGCACCCTGCGTCAAATCGTCCCAGCGCACGTGATCCAGCACATCCGCCTGCGAGTGGTGCATCTTGTCATAGTCCGCCACTTCCTGCACGCACCAGAAACCCGGCACGCCCACGGCATCGAACGGCACGTGGTCCGACCCGCCTTCGCTGCGCAACGTCGGCTCCATAATCCCCAGTGGCTCCGCCATCGGATACAGCACCCGGTCCATCGTCTCGCGCACGTTGTAATTTCCCATCAACCCAATCGTAAGCACCTTCCCTGTTCCCGTATCGTGCACCAGCACGCCCGATATTTTCCCAAGCTCATCCTTGTGCGCCTGCACGTACGCCTTCGATCCATTCAGTCCTTGCTCTTCGCCTGTGAACAGCACAAAGCGAATAGTCCGCTTCGGCTTCACCCCAAGCTTCTGCAAAGCCCGCGCCGCCTCCAGCACCGCCATCGAACCCGTTCCGTTGTCCGTCGCCCCGGTTCCCAGATCCCACGAATCCAGGTGCGCTCCAAGAATCACCACCTCATCCGGCTTCTCCGTCCCGCGAATTTCCGCAACGGTGTTGTACACCTCCACCGGTTTCCCGCTGAACGAACCCTGCACATTCAACTCCACCTGCACCGGCGCCCCCGCATCCAGCATCCGCCAGATCAGCAGATAATCCTCGCGCTCCAGATACGCCGAAGGATACGTCGCGGGCTGATACTCCCGCGAAGCCGTCGACATATTCATCAACCCGTACATCTTCTCTGATCCGGTGAGCATCGCCACCGGCTTCTCCTCCGTCAACATCTTCGTCAGCGCCGCCCGCATCTGCGTATACGCCTTACTGTCAAAATTACCCTCCCTCTTCGGATGATTCAGCGGACCAGCGGATTGCCCGAACGGTGTCAACATCGGATCGCCCGGCGCCTCCATCTCCCGCGGCCGCGTCACAATCACAATCTTCCCGCCCAACTTCCCTTTGTACTTTTCCAGGTCTTCGATTTTCTCCGCATCCACCCCAATCACTTCACCCTTGACGGTTCCGTTCGTTGCCGGCGACCATCCCGCGCCCGCCAGCGTCAACTCGTGAATCGCTGGTGAAACGATCCGTCCCGTAGCCGGCCCGCGCACCCAACTATTCGCGATGCTCCAGCTCTCCAGGTGCGCATTCTCCAGCCCCAGCGACTTGAACTGCTCCTGCGTCCAGTGGCTCGCTCGATCCAGTTGCGGCGAACCGGTCAGCCGAGGCCCAATCTGAGTGGTCAAATACGTCAGATCAGCCTTCAACTTTTCCCCGTCGCCTTTCACCTGTTCGATAATTTTCTTATCCGTCTCCGCAATTGGATCCGTCTTCGGCTTCTCCAACTTCGCCCCAGCCGGTGCCATCGGCGGCAGCGGTCGACGCGGCAACATCTCCGTCAGCTGCGCCGTGCTGTAAGCCCATGCCGCCAGCACCTGCGCACCCTGATTGATATCGTCCTTCCACACCTTGTCGAACGTGTCCGACTGGCTGTGGTGTGTCTTGAAATACTCCGCGATATCCTGCGCGCACCAGAACCCCGGCACGCCCACTTCGTCAAACGACAAACTATCCGTGCCATATTCCCGCGCCGTCGTCGGCTCCATCATCTTCAATTCGCCCAGCGGCGCAATAATCTGATCCACGATCGGCCGGTCCTGATAGTTGTCGTGCAGCCCGATCGCCAGCACCCGGCCCGTACCACTGTCATGAACCAGCGCGCCGGAAATCTTTCCCAACTCGCTCTTGTGCGCCTTCACGTATTCCTTCGACCCAATCAGTCCCTGCTCCTCGCCCGTGAACAAGATGAACCGGATCGTCCGCTTCGGCTTCAAATCTAGTTTCGCCAGTGCCCGCGCCGCTTCCAGCACCGCCATCGATCCCGTTCCGTTGTCCGTGCTTCCCGTCCCCAGGTCCCACGAATCCAGGTGCGCGCCCAGAATCACCATCTCGTCCGGCTTCTCCGTCCCGCGAATCTCACCAACCGTGTTGTAAACCTCCACCGGTTTCTTCGAAAGCGAATTCGAAATCTCGATCTCCATCTCCACCGGACCTTTCTTCAGCATCCGGTAAATCAGCCGGTACCCCTCGCCCGTGATAAACGCCGTCGGCAACAAGCCCATCTCGAATGGTTCCGTCGTGCCGTCTGTCATGTTCAGCAGCGCGTGCGGCTTGTTGGAGTCGCGCAAAACGGCCGCGACTCCCTCGTCCTTCAGGAATGCGGTCCGTACTTTTGCCGCCTCCAGATATTTCTCGTACGGGTCCGGCAGCCCGGGCTGGCCCACCGGCGGCGGTGGCTCCTCTAGCGGGTGATAAATCTCCCGGTTCTGATCGATCGGCTTCGGCGGCGAAAGCGGTCGCGGTTCCTGCAGAATCACGATCGCGCCTTTCAGCTTCCCTTTGAACTTTGCGTAATCATCGACGCTCTTCGCGTCGAAATACACCACCGGGCCATGCACTTTGCCCTTTGTGTTCGGCGCCCAAGCCGAAGATGCAATCGTCAGCGGATGTTCCGTCGGTGCAATAATCCGCGCACTCGCCTTTCCGCGCTCCCACGCGTGCGGAATGCTGTAAGCCTCCAGATGCACGTTCGTCAGCCCGTATTTCTTGAACATCTCCGCAGTCCAGTCGTTGGCCCGCTTCAGTTGCGGCGAACCCGTCAGCCGCGGCCCGACCTCATCCGACAGATACTCCAGGTTCTCCATCAACTCGCTGTGATCGTGAATCTCGCTCAAAATCTTTGCATCCGCCGCCGCAACGGGATTCGCCTCCTCGTTCGCGGCCCGCGCCGTCCACGCCCGGCCAACCACCAGGCACAGCGCCAACCCAACCACACCGGCAACTTTGCGGTTCTTTTTCATCCCACTCTCCATGGAAAGGAAGCTTCTTTACGGAATTAATCTCGTTCTTTTGCGCAGGGCCGTTCAGTCTTTTCCTAAGGCAACCTTCGCTGCCCCCTTAGACGCACCGCGCCGCCGAACAGGTTTCGTCTGCCGCGTTCTTTTTCCCCCGCGCGGCGCCTTCTGGCAATCCGGACAGAAAAAACTGCTGCGCCCCGCCACCACAATTCTCCGGATAGGCGTCTTGCAGCGATAACACGGCTTTCCTTCCCGCCCGTACGCCTTGTGGTGCAGCTGATACTCGCCCGGCGCTCCCTCGGCGTCAAGAAAGTCCGAAATCGAAGACCCGCGAAGCACAATCGCCTTCTCCAGAATTTGCCGCAGCGCGCCGTGCAGGCTCCTCGCCTCTTCCACGCTCAGTCGTGTCCCAATCCGTGCCGGATGAATCTTCGCCTTCCACAAACTTTCATCCGCATAAATATTTCCCACGCCGCGCAGCACTCCCTGATCCAACAGCATGGCCTTGATGCGCGCCCGCCGCCCGCGAATGCGCTGCACAAACTCCTCCAGCGAAATCAGCAACGGATCCGCGCCAAACCGCTGCAACTCCTCCCGCAGCTTCTCGCCCGCCAGCCACGCAATTCTTCCAAACCGCCGCGGATCTATGTACCGAAGCTCTCGCCCGTCATCCAGCAACGCCACCAGGTGTGTATGCTTCGCCCGCGGTTCGCCGACCGCTCTCGGCACCATCGTTCCCGTCATTCCCAGATGCACAAGCAGCGCCGATTCCTGCGCAACGCCCTCTCTCTCTCGCCCCCCCTGCAACCGCAACAACATAAACTTCCCGTACCGCTCCACCCGCTCAATTCGCGTCCCCGGCAACTCTCGCTCAACGTCCGCGGGATTATCCATAAAATCCGTCTTGCCCAACTCCACGCTCAACACGCGTCGCCCGGAAATCTCCCGCTGCAACCCCCGTGCAAGCGTCTCCACTTCCGGCAATTCTGGCATTTTCTTCTCTGCGAACTCTGCGCTCTTACCTCTGCGCCCTCTGCGTTACGTCCGATTCTTTCCGTTCTTCGATTCTCACTTCTTCTGATAGACCGGATACGGCGGATGTTCCGGCGTCACTACCGGATTCTTCTTCAACGCCTCCAGCGTCACTTGCACCGCCTTCTCCAACTGCGCATCATGCCCCGCCGCCACCGACGCCGGATCATTCTCTACCTCGATATCCGGCGGGATCCCGCGGTTCTCCACTTCCCAATCCCCATGCAATCCATAAATCGCCACCCGCGGCGAAGTCACCCGCCCTCCATCCAGCAAACGCGGATAGTTGTAAATCCCCACCAATCCTCCCCACGTCCGCGTCCCCACCAGTTGCCCCACTGCATCCTGCCGGAACATCCACGGCAGCGCATCGCCGCCCGACCCCGACATTTCGTTGATGATCATCGTCTTCGGCCCGTAAATCTGCATCAGCGGCGAGCAGAACTTTTCGCCTTCCCGCGAGATCGCGCAATTCCGCAGCGGCCGCTTCAATATGTCGATGATGTAGTCCGCAATCTCTCCGCCGTGGTTATAGCGCTCGTCAATCACCGCTCCCAGCTTCCCGGTCTGCGCGTAATAAAACCGGTTGAAGTTCGTCCATCCGCCCACCGCCGTATCCGGCACGTGCACGTAAGCCAGTTTCCCGCCGCTCAACTCGTCTACCTTCCGACGGTTGTCTTCCTCCCAGGCGCGATTGCGCAATGGGAATTCATCGTCCACCGGAACGACCGTAACTTCCCGCGCTTCTTTGCCGTCTGCATTCGGGCCAATCTTGATCTTGATCTGCTTCCCCGCCGTATTTTCAAAAAAGCTGTACACGCTCTCCGGCGGATGCACTTCTCTTCCATTCACCGAGATCAGATATTCTCCCGTCTTCGCTTCCACTCCCGGCTGTGTCAACGGCGCCCGCAACATCGGATACCAGTTTTCTCCATTGTAAATCCGCGCAAAACGGTATCTCCCGTTCTCCACCTTGTAATCGGCGCCCAGCAACCCGCCTTTCACCTGGCTCGGCTTCGGCGCGTCTCCCCCGCCGATGAACATGTGCCCAACCGTTATGTCCCCAAGCATTTCCGTAAACAGATAGTTCAGATCCGCGCGTCCCCCAACCCCCGCCAGGTATGCCCGGTATTTTTTCTCGGTCGCGCCCAGATTCAGCCCGTGCAGCCCCGGATCATAGAAAAAGTCCCTCTGAATCCGCCAAGCTTCCCGGTACATCTGGTCCCACTCCGCCCGTGGATCGGCGTAAACCTCCATCTCCCCCAGCTTCAGCGCCCCTTCGCCCGCCTTTGGCGCAGCCGCCGTTCCTGCAATAATCCAAGTCGTGCTCTGCGGCGGCCCCTGCCGGAACAGCGCCTTTTCTCCATTCGAAGAAACCGCAAAAAAGCTCACTCCGCTCGTGAATGGCTCCGTCTTTCTCGTTTTCAACTCGAACTTGGATATCGTTTGCAGCCCCGGTTCTCCAAACCGCGGCACATCCGCGCTCTCCGAAAGAAACAGCACTCCCGCTTTTCCCGCGTCCAGTTGCTCATAATTCGCCGCCCGGATCGGTAGCGCCACGATTCGCTGCGTGATCCCCTCAAAATCAATCTTCACCGCGGCGGCTTCTTCCTTTTTCTCCCCGTCCTTCCCTTTATCTTTGTCTCCCTCTTTGTCGCCGTCCTTCGCTTTATCCTTATCTTTGTCCTTATCTTTTTCTTTAGCCTTGTCTTTCTCTTTATCCTTGTCGCCGTCTTTCCCCTTCTCTTCCTTCCCTACTTTCTCCTCATCGCTCTGCGGCTCCACCGGATTCGCGTCGCCCTTCTTCAAAACCACCGCATAAACATTGCGCGTCAACGGGTGCTGAAAACTCGACAGGTCCAGCCATCCCGCCGACAAACCTACGTCCGTGCTCGCCGCGAAATAAACCGTCTTCCCGTCTCTGTCGAACACCGGATACCGCGAATCCGCCGTCCCATCGGTTATCTGAGTCTCTTTGCCACTCTCCACCGAATACACAAACGCCCCATGGAGATGGTTCTCCAGGTATTTGTCGTAAGCCAACCACTTGCTGTCCGGCGACCACGCCCCCGTCACAAATCCACCCGGATCCTCGAACCTTTCCGTCGAAATCTTCACCGGCGTGCCCTTCTCGATCTCCACGTACCATCGGTTCAACCGCTTATCCGTATAAGCGATCTTCTTGCTGTCCGGCGACCACACCGGCCCGTAAAAATACGAAGGCGGATTCCCCAGGTTGATCTTCTTCACTTCCCCCAGCCCGCTCTGGTCCACCAGGTGCAACGCATACTCGCCCGACTCATCCGAAAAAAACGCAATCCATTTCCCGTCCGGAGACCACGCCGGATCGCGTTCCGCTGCTCCTGTCGTCCGCGTCAGGTTCCGGACATTCCCCTTCTCCGCCGGCACCGTCAAAATTTCCCCGCGCGCCTCAAACACCGTCCGCTGCCCGGTCGGCGAAATCCCCGCATTCAATATCTTGTCTGCCGCCTTCACCCAGTGCGCCCGAGTCGCAGGCAGGTCCCCATTCACACGCACGTCGATATGCTTCGCGCTCCCGGACTTCGGATCCACCAGATACAATCCGCCGAACTGCTCATACACCAGCGCGTCCGGCCCCGCCGAAACCGATTTCAAGTCCAGTCCCTTGTTTTCCACCACCTGCTTCACGGCCTTCGATTTCGTGTCGTACGCAAACAGGCTCACCGGTCCATTTCGATCCGAAAGAAAATAAATCGTCTCGCCGAACCACACCGGACTAGAGTCGTTCGAATTTTCACGCCGAATTTTCGTCAGCTGCAGGTCGCGCAGTGACACGATATAAATCGGCGTCGTCTGCCCGCCCCGATACCTCTTCCACGCCGCCTGCCACTTCAGATTCGGCACATATGCCAGGTGCGACCCGTCTGGGGAATACGACCCCGCCTCCGCGCGCCACATCGGCAGCGCTTCCGGCACACCGCCATCCACAGCCACCGTGTACAACCGGTCGAAATCCGCGTAAGCCTCGCGTCCCGAATTAAAAAGTATTTTCTTCCCGTCGGGCGTCCACCCCGCCACCACGTCCGCATCCGGATGCCACGTCAACCGCTTCGGCGTCCCGCCTTCCGCCGCCATCACATACACGTCGGCATTCCCGTCATACTCCCCCGTGAATGCGATCCATTTTCCATCCGGTGAAAACGCCGGATGCGTTTCGTGCCCTCCCGTGGTCAGTTGCCGCGCATCGCCACCCTCTCGCAGCGCGCTCCACAAATACCCGCCGTAGACAAACACCACCTCACTCTTCGAAATCGTAGGCTGCTGCAAAAGCAGCGGCGAATCCGCCCCCTCCGCAAGATTCGCGCAAGTCAAAAATCCCGCCACCATCAACCACCCGAAAAATTTACGCATTCCATTCCTCCCAAACCTGTAGCGGCCACCTTTAGGTGGCCAAAATGCCTTCGTAGGGGAGGGGCTCGCTTGCCCTGAGTCTCTCCGAAGAGCCCCTCCCTCTTGCCTTTGCAGCGGCCCCGACCCGGTCGGGGGCCGCCTTTTCCCTTTTTCTAATGCGTTCACGCGTTACCTTATTTCATCCCCGTCCAAAACCCCGGCGCCGATATCTCCTTCGCGTCCTGTTTCTCCGCGTAACTCTTCACCATCGGCGCAATCTCCGAACTCTTCCCCACCAGCACAAACGTCAGATTTTCCAGCGGAAAATGCTTCGCAATCACCTGTTTCGCCATTTCCGGTGTCACCGCATCAATCCGCTGCTCGAACTGGTTCACCTCGCTATCATCCAGTCCCAGAAACTCATTCCGCACGATCAATCGCGCCAATTGCCCCGAGGTTTCAATCGTCGGCGGAAACTGCCCCTTCAAATAGCTCTTCGCCGAACTCAATTGCTCCGCCGTAATCCCGTTCGCGTGCAACTTCTTCAAAACCTCCAACGCCATCTCGATCGCCTTCCCGGTAGTTTCGTTCCGCGTAAAGCTGTACATCGCAAACGGCCCCGGCTCTTTCTGCAAAGAAAAAAACGATGTCGCTCCATACGACAGCCCCGACTCCACCCGCAGCGCCTCGTTCAGCATCGACGTAAATCGCGACCCAAACACGGTATTCACCACCTCAATCGCCACCCGGTCCGGATCAGTCGCTGACACCCCCACGTTCCCGATCACAAAATACGTCTGCGTGGCGTCGGCCTTGTTCACCAGCAGCAGCTTCTTGCCCTTCACCTGGCCCGCAGGTTCTTCCTTCACTGCCGGTGCCGCCTTCGCCGGCCACCCGCCAAAAATCTCTTCAATCTCTTTCTTCATCTCCGCCGGATGAAAGTCCCCCGCCACCGTCAGAATCGTATTCCCCGGCGTGTAGTAGCTCTCATAAAACTTCACGATCGCTTCCCGCTGAATCTTCTTCAGCGAAATTTCGTCGCCCCCCGTCGGACGCCCGTATCCCTTCCCGTTATACAAATATCCTTCGTAATATTCGAAAATCACGTCCCGCGCGCTGTCTTTCGCCGCTTTCACTCCGTCCACGGACTGCGCCAGCAACTTGTCCACTTCCGTCTGTGGAAACGTAGGATGCAACAACGCATCGGCAACCAACTCCAGCCCCTTCGCCGTATCCTTCGAAAGAAATTCCGCCGCGAAGCTCGAATAATCCGCCCCCGCATCCGCCTCGAACGTTCCCCCGATAAAATCGATGTCGCCTGCAAACTGCTGCGCCGTCCGCGTTTTCGTTCCCTTCCGCAACAATCCCGCCGTCGTCGAGGCCAGCCCCTCCTGCCCCGCCGGATCCGTCAGCCCTCCCGCCTTCACGATTCCCGCCACGCTCACCATCGGCACGCTGTGCTTTTCCAGCAGCAGCACCGTCAGCCCATTCTTCAGCACAACCTTCTCATGCGCCGGCATCTGCAGCTTCTGCGCGCGAACCGTAGAAACGCAACTCAGGCAGGCAATCCCAACGGTCAGGGCAGCTATCTTCATCCTCAGCATTCTCATGGCTTGCCCTTCTCCTCGTTCTCCGGCACCAGCGTCGCCACCGTACGATTCTTCGTCCCGAAATACTGCTTCGCCGCCCGCTGCACGTCTTCTTTCGTCACCGCGCTGTAATTCTTCGCCGCGTCAAACAATTTCCGGTGATCCCCAAAGAACACTTCATACGTTCCCAGCGTATTCGCCCGCCCATTGATCGTCCGCACCTGCCGGTAAAATTCCGCCAGCCGGAAATTCTTCGCCTTCTCCAACTCCCGGTCCGCAACCGGCGCACCCTGCAGCCGCTCCACCTCTTCGTAAATCGCCTTCTCGCAAACCGCCGGGTCCACTCCCTCCTTCGGCTGCGCCACAAACAACAAAAGCGTCGGGTCAAACGCATTGTCAGACTCCGATTCCACGTCCAGCGCGATCTGGTCCTTGTCCACCAGCCGCTGGTACATCCGCGAACTCTCCCCCTGGAACAGAATCGACCTCATCACGTTCAGCGCGTAAAAATCCGGATTGTTCGTCTGCGGCACATGATACGCGATCATCACCAGCGGCAATTCCGCCGGCTTTCGCACCACCAGGCGCCTCTCCCCAATCTGCGCCGGCTCCGTCGTTGTAACGGGAGGCGGCGGCGCGTGCGCTGGAATCGGCTCCAGATATTTCTCCGCCAGCGCAAACACCTCTTCCGGCGTTACGTCCCCCGCAACCACCATCGTCGCATTGCTCGGCGAATAGCCCATCTCAAAGTGGTGCTTCAGATCCTCCATCGTCCAGTGCTCTATGTCGCTCATCCAACCCACTACCGGCCATTGATACGGATGCGCAATGAACGCCGTCGCCCAAAGCTGTTCCTCCAGTACGCCCTCATTCTGCCCATCAACGCTGCTTCTTCGTTCGCTCGCCACCACGCCGCGCTCGCTCTCAATTTTCTTCGGATCAAAACTCAAATCCCGAATCCGGTCCGCTTCGATATCAAAAATCAGTTCCAGCGCTGTCCGCGGGAACCAATCCTGATACACGGTCACATTCCGGGTTGTGTACGCGTTGTTTGATCCGCCGTTCGATTCCATCGTCTTGTCGAGTTCCCCCGGCCCATACTTCTTCGCGCCGTTGAACATCATGTGCTCGAAAAAATGTGACAGCCCCGTCGTCCCCGGCCGCTCGTTGCGCGACCCCACCTTGTAAAACGTGTACAGCGCCACATTCGGAATGCTGTGGTCCGTCTGTACCAGGATTTTCATCCCGTTCTTCAGCGTCTTTGCCGCCACGGGATATTCCTGTCCGTTCGCGCCGCATACGCACACCAGCGCCGCCACAAGCACCAACAGCGCTACCGGCCTTCCCCATCTGTTTTTCATTGATTTTTTCCTCGAACGCAACCCTAACCATTCGACGCGCGGCCTGCGATTTAAGCTCATGTAGCGTCCACCTTTAGGTGGACGCGCACTCCTAGTCGAAGAAACACTAGCACGCCCGAACACAGAGGGGATGCCTTAGCAATCTCGCGCGCGGAAGGAAACCACCTTCTCAGGGCAGCGGCACTCC
>DATHOY010000146.1:0-45451 GCA_035484435.1 Vulcanimicrobiaceae bacterium
GGGTCTTGGCAGCATCACTCGTGTCGAGCCTACCGCCAATTCCATTTACAACTCGCTCCAAATGAGCGTTCGCCGCAACGTCGGCGCTCTCACGCTCAGCGCCAGCTACACCTACAGCCACTCCATTGACGACTCTTCGGATCGTGGCGACACGTTGTTCGTCGACCCCGCGAATCCTGGCATTAGCCGCGCCAGCTCCAACTTCGACATCCGCCACGCCTTCACCCTTAGTTACGTTTATGCCCTCCCCCTCTTCAACAACTCCCAGGGCCTGGCACGCACGCTGCTTGGCGGTTGGCAAGTTTCCGGTATCACCACGGCCTTGTCCGGGTCGCCCTTTAACGTCTCAACCAACGGCACGACCTTCGCCGACAATGCGGGTTTGGCAAGCGGGATCGGGGCCAATGGCGGCGTACAGGCCTTTCCGGCCCTCGTCGGCAATCCCAATACGGTGACGGCCGCACAACGGGCCGCCTACGCTGGCGTATTCGGAGTTCTCGACTACAACCCGGACGCTTTCGTTGCTCCCGTGGGTCTCACCACAGGCACCTTCGGGCGCAACAGCATTAATCTCCCCGGCCGCTTGAATTTCGACTTCGGCCTCTTCAAGCGCTTCGCCTTCAAGGAACGCTACGCCTTCGAATTCCGCTGGGAGAACTTTAACGTCTTTAACCACACGCAACTCGACCAGATCGGGGGAAGCACTTCCTCTTCCGGCACCGGTGCCATCGTTTCCCTCGGGTGCTATCGCTGCAACACGCAGGCCCTTCTGCTTGACGGCGCGCACTTCCCGCGCATCATGCAGTTTGGATTGCGCTTCCAGTTCTAGCCGCGCCTCAAAAGCACATTTCAACAAGGCCCCACCGCAAGGTGGGGCTTTTGTTTTTATGCAATCAATCCAGGCCGCCACCGCTGGTCAAAGCCTTGCCGCTCACCACACCTTTGTTCACTACCCTCGTCTAACTGCAGCAAGAGGGGTGTGAGCATGAAATGTTTTCTGGCGTCCGCCGTGGTCTGTCTACTTCCGTTGGCTGCTCTTCCCGCTGACTCGCCTTCCTTTCGCGGTGGCTCCGATCATCCTGGTATCTACGATTCCTCTCCACTCACGAAATTCACTCAGGTGAAATGGAAATTCACCACGCAGGGCAAGATTTTTTCTTCCCCCGCAGTTGTGGGCAACACGATTTTTTTCGGAAGCACCGACCACTTCCTGTACGCCGTCGACCTTGCCAACGGGAAACAGAGTTGGAAATTCGAAACCGGCAGCGGCATCACTTCCTCGCCTGCCGTCAATGACAACACCGTCTTTTTCACTAGCTACGACGGCAATTTCTACGCTCTCGATGCCGCAACCGGCAAGCCCCGATGGAAATTCAAGACTACCGGCGAACACCGCTTCACCGCAAAACACATTCACGGTTCCCAGCCCGCCGCGGAAAGCATGCCTGATCCGTACGACGTCTTTCTCTCTTCTCCGCTCGTCTGGAACGGCGCCGTCTATTTCGGCAGTGGTGACGGCAATGTCTACGCACTTGATGCGGCTACTGGCGCGCTCCGCTGGAAATTTCAAACTGGCGACGTTGTACACGCCTCGCCCGTCATCGCCAACGGGACACTCTTCATCGGCAGCTGGGATTCCTGGTTCTACGCGCTCGACGCCGCCACCGGCCAGCAGAAGTGGCGCTTCAAAACCGGCGAGGATCACGACATTTATAACCAGGTCGGCATCCAGTCCTCCGCCTCCGTCGCGGACGGCATCGTCTACTTCGGCTGCCGCGATTCCAATTTCTACGCGCTCGACGCCGCCACCGGCGAAAAGAAGTGGGCCTTCAACAACAAAGGCTCCTGGGTAATCTCTTCTCCTGCAGTCAAAGACGGCAAAGTCTATTTCGCCACTTCCGATACCAGCCTTGTTTATGCCCTCGACGCCAAAACCGGCGCTGTCGCCTATTCACTGAAATTCCAAGGCTGGCCGTTTTTTTCCTCGCCCACCATCGCCGGCAACATGCTCTACATCGGATCACACTCGGGTAAGCTGATCACCGTCGATCTGGCTACCCAAAAACCCGCCTGGGAATTTGCCACCGACGGCCAGCGCAAAAACGGCGCCGCCTACACCAAGCCCGACGGCAGCCCCAACTACGAAGCGGCCTACGCCAGCGACTTCTATGACGACATCGTCGTCGGCGTTCAGCGCTTGATGACCGTCGGCGGCATCTACGCCTCGCCGGTTCCCTCCGGCGGCGTCCTCTACATCGCCAGCACCGACGGCTCCGTGTACGCCCTCATCTAGGACTCGGCCCTGTGCGCCGCGGCACTCGCAACTTTAATCTTCTTCGTCCGCCCCCGCTCGCCTATAATCCCCAGTCAACTACGGAAGCCATTCGATTGCCCGAACCAGCCCCCAGCCCGGAACGCTACGCCCTCGCCGTCATCACCGATGACGATCAGCTCTTCCCCGAAGTCCGCAAGCACCTCGGTGCTCAATTCCGCACCACTCTCGCCGCCACCGAAGACGAGATCAAGTCCGTGCTGGAACTCCCCGACCTCCACGCCATCCTCTTCAATCTCGATTGCATCGGCGATGGCCCGGCCGACGGCCTCGATGTCCTCTCCGAAATGCGCAAGCTTCGCGACGACGTCGTCATCGTCGCCTTCACCCAGACCAATAGCCGCACTATCCCTCTAAAGGCGAGCCAGGCCGGCGCTGACGAATTCTTCCTCCATCCGCTGAACTACGCCGAACTGCAGATAGTCCTTTCCCGCGCCATCGAAAAACGCGCGCTCGAACTCGAGGGCCGCCGCCTGCTCCAGCAGGTCGAAAGCAAAGCCGCCTTCCACGGTCTGGTCGGCGGTAGTGCCGCGATGCAAAAGGTCTATCAAGCCGTTGAAGCCGTCGCCGGCACCGGCGCGTCCGTCGTTCTTCGCGGCGAAAGCGGTGTTGGCAAGGAGCTTGTGGCACAGGCGATCGTCCAGTGCGGCGATCGCGCGGATCACCCGTTCATCTGCCTGAACTGCTCCGCGCTCCCCGAGACCCTGATGGAGTCGGAACTCTTCGGCTATGAAAAAGGGGCCTTCACCGGCGCGTATTCCGCCAAGCCCGGCATGGTCGAATCCGCCCACAACGGCACCCTGTTCCTGGACGAAATCACCACCCTCAATCCGAATCTGCAAAGCAAATTGCTGCGTGTCCTCCAGGAGCATTCCGTCCAGCGCCTCGGCAGCCGCGTCACGCGTAAAATCGACTTCCGCCTCATCACCGCCACCAATGAAGATCTCGAAGATTCCGTTCGTAAAGGGCGATTCCGCGAGGACCTCTACTTCCGGATCAACGTCGTCCCCATCATCATCCCCCCGCTGCGCGAGCGCGACGGCGACATTCCCCTACTCGTTGACCATTTTCTGCGCGTCTATTCCGCCGCCGCCAAAAAGCCCTTTAAAACGATGCAACCGGAAGTTCTTGAAATCCTCGAGGACTACACCTGGCCCGGCAATGTTCGCGAACTGGAGAATGTAATCCAACGGCTGGTGGTCATGGTCCCGGGCCACGCTATCACTCCGGAACACTTGCCGCAGCACCTGCTCCATCACAGCGCTAGCGGCCAGGAGGCCATACTCATCCCCGAGCAAGGCGTGGATTTCGATGCCGAAATGGAAAAAATTGAAATTGCTTACCTGAACGCCGCCCTGCGCCGCACCGGGGGCAAGAAGTCCGCCGCCGCGCAACTGCTCCAGGTAGACCCACAGCGCATGAAGTACCTCTGCCGCAAGCACCGCCTCGATTAAATCGGTTAAAATTTAACCCATAGGCGGTTAATTTTTAACCATCAGGAGAATTTCTCACCCTGCCCGGGATGCTCCCTGGATAGTGCTTTGGCACTAAGCTCTTTGTTTTGTGCACCAATGGCCTTTCCTCGGGCCGACCGGCACTTTGGCCAGTTACCTGCACTATGGTTCAGCGTCTGCGGGACATCAAAAAAATTCAAGGAGCTTACCAGCCATGTCTATCGAAAAGAAAAGCTTAATCAGCACCCTCAAGACCACCAAGAAGGCCAACGCCGTCAGTTCCGAAGTCGCGAAGCCCACCAATGTTTCTTCCAAGCGCGTCCCTCTGCGCCGCTCATCTGACCTGAAGCGCTCTGTTGTCGCGAACCCGCGCATGCGCCGCTCATCTGAGCTGAAGCGCAATGCGGTCG
The DNA here is from genome assembly GCA_035484435.1 of Vulcanimicrobiaceae bacterium. Classification (GTDB taxonomy): domain Bacteria; phylum Acidobacteriota; class Terriglobia; order Acidiferrales; family UBA7541; genus Acidiferrum. The sequence goes on from DATHOY010000146.1 coordinate 4,197, forward strand.
CGAGCATGCGGATGCGCCGGGCTTCTCAGGAACTCAAACGCAAGTAGTTTCGAACTTGCGCAGAGCTGATCAGTTCAAATGCGTACCAAGAAAGGCCGCCGTCAGGCGGCCTTTCTTATTTCCCAGCGTCACTGTACTCACCAGAGTTTGCGACCCCAGAAATTGCTAGTCCACTCCCACCCTAAGCCCGCCAGGCTTCTCCGCTGGCCGTAAATTCGGGCCATCCCCGTCATCCCCGGACGCAGCTGGAAATCCTGGTTTGCTACTTCCAGATCCACCAGATAAAAGTGCAGCGGGCTTACTCCATTGAGCCCGTTGTTTCCGCTGAGCCCACCAGGCATCTCCACCGGTCGAGCCCCAATTGCGGCGGAGTTCGCTGTCCACTTTCGTAAAAATCCATCCACCTGCAATCGCGCCCGTGCTCCCGGCTGCAATTTGTACATCTCATGCTCCGGCACGTAGATTCGAGCTCGCAAAGCGGACAAGTCAGCCACCTCCAGCAGTTGTTGACCTGGATTCAGATACACCCCGGACAGGTCCTGCGCTCGCGGAGTAACCACGGTTCCGTCAATGGGACTGGAAAGCTCCAACGCCTTGTCCATTTCCGAATACTGCCGCACCTGGGCCCCCTGTTGCTCCTTTTCCTTCAAGGCTGCCCCAAAGCCCTTGTATTCACGTGACGCCTCTTTGGCCCGCTCCGAGGCCAGCAGGAATTGCGCCCGCGCGGCCTCATATCCGGAGGTCAACCGCAGGTTGCGCAATTCACCCAACGATTGTCCGGCCGATACCTGCTCCCCCTCGCGCACCTTGATGCTTTCCACCACTCCCGGTACATGCGCTCGAACAATTGCAACGTGCGGGGACTCAAGCATAAATCTTCCTGCAATCGAATCATGCCAGATAGGTAGCGCCAGAAGCACCGCCACCGCGGAAGCCGCCAACAGCGAATGTTGGGGGGTGAACCATGCAATGACCCGGTCTTTTTTGTCCAGGTATATGAATTTCATAAATTTCCCCAGTAAACGGATTCGCGATCGAAAGATGATGGCCGCGACCGCCAGCTCCGGAATAAATCCCCATTCCGGGCTGAAGTTCCGGACAAAATTTCCTGCGAACCGCGCCAGTATGTAAAGCACCGAATAGCTATAGAATCCCGACAGGAGCGCATAGATTATGTATCCCAGCCGCCGGCCCTTCGGCACGTAGGGCATGTCCACCGGCAGTCGCCAGATTCGAGATCTCACCCAGGCCGAAACATAGGCGGTCGAATCCTCTTTCAAGTCCCGTATCCCCACGACTTCGCAGAGCATGTAATACCCGTCCAGCTTCATCAGCGGATTCCAGTTCAGCAGCAATGACATCAGCCCCGTCATCATCATGATGAAGTGAGCGCTGTCGTGAACGAGTGTCTGCGGGGGGGTGGCCCACCAGATCGGCGTGGCGATGGCGCACAGAATGAGCTCGGACCAGATTCCCGCCATCGCAATGACAAACCGCTGGTACCGTGAACCCTGTACGAAGCCCTCCGTTGTGTCCGTGTAGAACGCGGGCGTCAGGTACACCAGCGCAAAACCCATCGCAGGGACTCGGCCGCCGTAGTGTTTGCAAGTGTGGGCGTGGGCGAACTCGTGCACGCCGACGACGAACATCCCCAGGGTGTACAACGCGAAGACGTCCCACCACGTTTTATTGGCAAAGGTGTAAAAATCCAACGTGTCCTGCCAGATCTCGCTCCAGTGGGATGCGCTGATGCCCGCGCCGATGCCAATGCCAATGAGGCTCAAAATCGTAAACCATGGGGTGTAAACAAATTTGGTCTTCCCGTAAAACCAGGTCAGAAACCGGTCGGGATTAAACGCGGGAAAAGTTACATCGGACAGATCCGCCCACCGGCTGCGCACTTCCAGCCTTTTTTTGCGTTCCTCCTTGCTTTGTTTCAGCAGCAGGATGTTTTTTTCTTGTGGTGTCTTGTACCAGAAAGTGTTGGCTTCCAGAGCGTCGGCGAATTCTCTTACGCTCGCTTCGTCGTACTCAATGTTATTCTCCTGCGAATAAATCTCCGCAATTTCCGCGTAGGATCGGGTACCGTCGAATAATTGTGCGAGCCTCCATTGTTCCGGGTCGAGCGAATACATCCCCGAGCAGGCCGGGACATAGACTCTGACCATTGGCCGGCCGTCTTCAATGTGCTCCCTGGAAGAGGTCCCCGGGTCCAGCCGCGGATAGCTCTCGGCGAGCTTTCGCGCCGGAATATCCGGCAGGGCCACTTCCAGTGCGCGTGTCAGGTTCATGGATTTTGTTTAGTGAATATTTTCCAGGTGCGCCAGGGCGGTCATCCCCGGCCGCAACGTTCCGCGGTCGCCCGTCAATTCCACCAGCACTTCAAACGTGCCGCTCGAAGGATCCACCACCGGGCTCACCTGTTTCACCTTCGCCAGGTGCTTTTCCGCCGGCGCGTCCGCGCAGGTGACCTCCACCGGCTGCCCGTTGTGCATTTTCCCAAAGAATTTTTCCGGCAGCGTGAACCGCATCAGCAGGGGCGCCTCCGCGGTCACCCAAAAGAGCCGCTGTCCCTTGGTCACGTTCTGCCCTTCGCGCACATACCGCCGCGCAATTAGCCCGTTAAACGGCGCGGTCAATTTGGTCTTCTCCATCTCAATTTCCAGCGAATGTTCTTCTTCTTTGGCTGTATTCAGCGTCTCCGTCACTCGCAGAATGTCCCACTGGTCCGACTCCGCTTTATACTTGGCATGTTCCAACTGCTCCTGTGACGTAAGCCCCAGCTCCATTAAGTGTTGCTGTCGACCATAATCGGCTTTCAGCACCTGCGCCTCGGCTTGCCAGTTCTTCAGGTCTGCCTCGATGCTCCGCGTTTTCGCGCGCGCCGCCGCCAGATTCGCCTGGATTTGCCGCCCGTCCAACTCCGCCAGCAACGTTCCCGCCTTCACCCGCGCGGGCGCATCCACATAGATCTTCTGGAGCAGTCCGTCGCGCTGCGCGGTCAGTTCCACTTCATGTTCCACGATGATTGGCCCGGAAACGGAGAGCCCCGCATCCACTGGCTCGCTAGGATTCGGGATCAGCGGCTTCGGCGGCGCTGGAGTAGCCGCTGGCGCCGCGGCATTCGTCACGCCACCGACAGGCGCTTTCTCGTCTCCGCACCCCATCGCCAGGAACGTTGCTCCCAGCCCGACCAACATCCACTTTTTTCGCATGACTTCTCCGTGCTCCTACCAGCCCAGCCAATACCAGATTTTCGCGTAAAGCCACAAGAACGGACGTCGGAAAAACACGTAACCCGAAGGCGACCAGCCGACTCGCACTTTCCCGCGCCCTTCCATACCGGCTCGTATCACGCCCTGCTCGTTCGGCACCGCCACGCGCGCGAAGAACACCGTGCCGTCGTGAAGCATTGTTCCCTTCGGGCTCACGACAGCCACCCCTCCGTGAAAAGTCCTGGTCGGGTAGCTGTTCAGCTTGACCACCGCACTCTGCCCGGCCTTTAGCAATCCCGCATCCGCGTCATCCACGGCCACGTCGATCACCGCTTGCGACGTATCCACCACTTCTGCAAACGAATCGCCTGGCTCCAGTTTCCGTCCGGCAAACTCTTCCACGTGCGGTGTGGCGACCACTCCCTCGATGGGTGACCGCAACTGAGTTCGATCTACCATCTGCTTCGCCCGCTCCACTTCCGCCTTCCAGTAATCCGCCTGCACCCGCCGGACTCCGGCCTCCGTTCCATCATTCGACGCCAGCGCCTTGTTCATCTCCAGCATCGCCGTTTCGTATTTTGACTGCGCCGCCGCCAGCGCCGAGCGGGAGCTCCATCCCTCCATCTCCGCCAGCACCTGCCCGCGTTGCACGTGTTCCCCTTCATGAACGAGCACTTTCCCGATCACTCCCTCAACCTCCGGCTGCACCAGCGCCCGCTTCCCCGGCGCCACCACCGCATCGCCATCCACCCGGAGCGGCAGCGGGCACGCCACCAGAAACAACAACCCCATGCCGGCCAGCGTTAGGATCGCCGTTCGCTTTCGCTTCTGCATGGCCATGAACTTTCGCTTCCGCACCAGCACCGGTTCCAAGACGGAAATAAACGGCACTTCCTTGTACATCTGAGCATTCCGCAGCGCCACGGTCGCCTGTCCCGCCAATACTTCCACAATTTCCAGGTGCGCCGGCCCCAGAAAATCGGGATCGTTGCTCTCCATCGCCAGCAGCCCAACTCGCCCCGTATCGTCATTCAGCGGCCGCGCATAAAATCCTCGCATCCCCGATTCCTCGAAATACTTTCTGAACTTCGCCTTGGTCTCCTCGCGTCCGGCGTCAATTTCTTCTCCGTGCTGCCGCACATGGATCACTTCTTCGGAAAGCGCGGCCCATTGGAGAATTTCGTTCAATGGCGCGATATCCGGGTGGTCCGCCTGCACCTGCGTCACGCCAGTCACCGCGCTCAATTTGAACCGTCCCCCATGCTCCAACACGATCGCCGCACGCTCGTAGGGAATCACCGCTTGTGGCGCGTTCACAATCGTCTGCAGCATCCGCTCCAGATTCAGCGTCGACGTGATTTCGTGGCTGACTTTGTTGAGCGTCTCCAACACTTCCACCTTGCGCTCCGCCAGCAGCAGGCTCGCATTGTGAAGCGCTGTCGACGCCGTCTCCGCCAGATTGCTCAGCGTGAACAGGTCGTCATCGTCAAATGGTGTGCCATCCAGTTTGTTAACCGCTTCGACTACCCCCACCAGCGCAGCTTTCTCCAGTATCGGCGCAGCCACTACAGAAACTACGCCCGCGTTCCCCGCATCCTTATTCCTCTGCACCAAACGCTCATCCCCGGGATCGCCGACGCAGATCGGCTCGCCGTTATCGGAGATCGTCCCCGCCACTCCCTCATTGGCCTTAAGCTTTTGTCCTTTGAACGTTGTTACGTCTTCCCCGGCCTGGTGCATCAGCTCCACGGACTCGTCCGGCAGCATCAGCCAGATGTTCACCGCCTGGCATTCCAGAATTTCCGCAATCTTGGTTCCGATCAGCGGCAGCAGTTCGTCCATTTCCAGCGTCGAGGAAAACACCTTCTCCAAGTCATAAAGCTGCGTCAGTCGCGTGATCGACGTCATCGTCCCGTGCCGTTCCTCTTCGTACGCCTGGGCCGTCGCGATCGCCGCGGCCGCCACCTCCGCAGCCGGCACCAGTGCCTCCACCGCCTCCGCCGAGATCTCCTCCTCAAACGCCAGGATTTCCAGCGCCCCAATCAGATTATCGTTATGAATCAAAGGAAGGTAGGTCAGCGACAACAGCGATTTGCGGATGTCTATGTGCGGGTAATCCTCCCGCTTGACCTCCGCCGCGGTTCGGTTAATTGCGGCGCTTTCCGAATAAACGATTCCCAGCAGTCCGGACTCCGCCGGAATCTCCTCATTGTGCAGTTTCGCCTCGCCCACCGTGGCTCGCGGGACCCACACCGCTTTCTCGTCCACACTTGCCAGCGTATACACGCTCACCGCCGCGTCGGCGATCAACTCCGACACAAATCGTGCAAACACTTTCGCGCGTGGCGTGACTTCCTGCTCCGCGAGCAAATTTAGTGAGAGAGGTAACAGATCAAGGACGGATTCTTGTTCCTGGCTGGCCAATGCCCGACCTTCCATCTGGTGACATGAACGGGGCGGAAGTCACCAGCCCACTGCCTTTCTTGCTTTTTGTCCCGAGATTAACTAAGTTGTGCGCGCACTCTAACAAAGCCATACTGGAGTGTCAATCAGCCCGCTTTGGGCGAACCCGGGGTTTCAAGGGGGTGGCAGCGTTGGACATTGATACGAAAACTCTCGACGGCGTCAAAGTTGTCAAGCTCGCTGGGCGCCTCTCCATGGGTCCCGCGCTCGACCGCTTCAACGCCACCATCATTGAACTCCTCGGCCAGGGTCACTCCAAAATCGTTCTCGACTTCGAAGGCGTCCCCACCATCGATTCCAGCGGCATCGGCATGCTGGTTCGCCATCTTACTTCCGCAAAGCAGGCCGGCGGCGCCATCCGCCTCCTCAAGCCCTCCAAATTCACGCTGCAGACTTTGAAGATGGTCGGCTTGCTGAATCTCTTCACCACGTTCGACGATGAGGCCCAGGCCGTCGCCTCGTTTCAATAAACCGCTGACAGGCCTCTCCTTTCTCACGCCACATCAAATTTCTCGCTCGCCGCCTCCACCGTCTCGAAAAACTTCACAATCCGGTCCACGTGTGTCATCTGCAGGGTGCTCTCCACAATCCCGTCCGAGGACACGATCCTCATCACTCCACCGGCCTTTTGCAACTTCGCGTTGCACATCACCAGGATCCCCACACCGGTGCTGTCAATTGCGTTCAGTTCCCGCAAATCCATGACCACCCGTTTCGCGCCTTCCTTCATTACCTCGGCGATCGACCACTCCACCTGCCGGCTGTCGTTCCCCATCAACAATCGCCCGCGCAATTCCAGCACTACGATTTCTGGCGTGGCCTGTTTCTTTTGCACTTCGAGAATCATGGGACACTCCTAAACTCTCGGATCGGTTTTGCGGGTTAGTCCAGTCGAGAAAACTCTAGCTGTACAGCCCCTTCCCTCCGCCGGAAATGGCCGCCTTTTCGCTGCCTGATACTATTTCCACCATTCCCCGGAGTCAACGGCTAACCCTTCGGCACGGGTCTTAATCAATCTGCGCATTCCAACTTTCTGTGCGCTTGCCACTGAATCTCCCTCGTGCAACGCTTCCAATGCTGTCAGCATCTCCGTAATCAAGTTTGTACGTCACTCCTCTGTGAGGTGGTCCATGAACGTCTTCCTTCGTAGTGTGTCCGCATGCCTCCTTTTCTCCATCCCAGCTCTTGCGCAAACGAAATCCGCCGCGCAACCACCCGCAAAGACGCCGCCTCCCCCGGCCGAATCGCATACACCGGCCCCTGCATCGCCGTCCAAGCTTCCCGTTCGCCGCGTCGTCCTCTACAAAAACGGTATCGGCTTTTTCGAACATCTCGGTTCCGTGCACGGCAGCCAGGATGTCCACATTGACTTCACCAGCTCCCAGCTCAACGACGTCCTCAACTCCCTCACCGTCCTCGATCTCTCCGGCGGCCGCATCACCGGCGTTGACTACAACTCCGAAGCCCCGCTCGCCCGCCGCCTCGCCACGCTTCGACTCGCTCTCGGCGAAAAACCCACGCAAGCCGAATTTCTCGGTGCGCTCCGCGGCGCTCGCATCGAAGTCCGCAGCGGAACGGCTCCCGCAATCACCGGCAAGCTTCTCAGTATCGAGCGCAAAACTCGTTCCAGCACCACCTTCACCGTCGAAACCGAGGAAATCTCTCTCATCACCGACGCTGGTGAAGTTCGCAGCGTCGATCTGAATCCCGCCACCTCGATCCGCATCCTCGATGGCGACCTCAAGTTCGAAGTCGGCCGCTACCTCGGACTCATTGCCGCTTCTCGCGATCAGGATGTTCGCCGCATGACCCTCTCCACCACCGGCACGGGCGATCGTAATCTCTACGTCAGCTACATCAGCGAGGTGCCCGTCTGGAAAACCACCTATCGCATCGTCCTTCCCAGCAAGCCAGACAAAAAACCCCTCCTGCAGGGTTGGGCTATCGTTGACAACACTGTCGGCGAAGACTGGAACAATGTCGAACTCTCCCTCGTTGCAGGCGCGCCGCATTCCTTCATCCAGCAGCTTTCCGAGCCCTACTACAGCCGCCGCCCCGTTGTTCCGCTTCCGGAAAGCGTGCAACTCTCCCCGCAAACCCACGCTGCCACGCTCAGTGGCGGCAACGGCCGCCTGAGTGGCACGGTTACGGATGCAAGTGGGGCCGCAATCGCTGCCGCTTCGGTTCGCCTTCTTGATGAAAACGGGACGCAGCTCGCCAGCACCTTCACCGACAGTTCCGGCAACTATTCCTTCTCCTCTTTGCCGGTTGGCAATTACCGCCTGGAATCGCAACGTCCAGGCTTCAAAACAAATGTCGTTTCGAATCTCTCTGTTTCCCCGGGTGAAAATCAGCTCAACAGCCAACTCCAGGTCGGTGCATCGACGCAGACCGTAACTGTTACTGCCACCACCCCCACCGTGGACACTTCAAGCTCAGAAATGAGTGTGAATGGCACCGTTATTCCCGGCGTTGCCAACCGTCCACATGCCGTAACGGGCGGCGGTTCCGGAGGAGGAGTTGGGGGCGGGCTGTACGGCAGCCGTAGTGCCAATTCCATGCTCACGCTCGCGCCAGGCGTGGTTGATGTCGCGCGTGAGACGTCGTCAGCTGCCGCAAACGGCCAAAGTCTCGGCGACCTCTTCGAATACAAACTTAAGGACCGCGTGACGCTCGGCAAAAATCAATCCGCTCTGGTCCCCATCGCCCAGACCGACGTCGAAGCCGAAAAAGTTTCGCTGTGGAGCGGTACTTCCGGCTCGGGCCGCCCACTCCGTGCACTGTGGGTGAAAAATACCAGCCCGCTCACTCTTGACGCCGGCAGCTTCAGCGTCCTCGAATCCGAAGTCTTCGCCGGCGAAGGCCTCACTGACACCATCAAGCCCGGCGATCGCCGCCTGCTCTCCTACGCCACCGACCTTGGCCTCCTGGTCGAAGCTGCCACCACCAGCCAGCCCCAGCGCGTCACGCGCATCAAAATCTCCAAAGGCGTCATGATCCAATCCAGCGAACTCCACGAGCGCACTCTCTACACCGTTCGCAATCAGGACGATTCCAAGCGAACATTGATCATCGAGCATCCCGCCCGCGTCGGCTCCACTCTCGCCAAAGGCAACAAGGAACCCGACGAAACCGCCCCGGGGACTTTCCGCTTCAAACTCGAAATCTCGCCCAAAGCCACGGCATCCCTGCCGGTCGAAGAAATCCGTGTTCTGCAAAACTCGTTCCAGTTGACAAATCTCGACGAGGACCAGATTGCCGTCTTCATCAAGAATGGTTCCCTTTCCCCATCCGTGGCCGAGCCTCTTAAGAAAATTGCCGCGCAGAAAGCCACCGTCGCCAAACTCGAAACCGAGATGGAAAACCGGCAAAAAGACATCGATCGCATCGTCGCCGACCAGGCCCGCCTACGCGAAAACATGAAAGCCCTGAAAGGCAGCGCCGAGGAAAAAGCACTCCTTCAGCGCTACACCCGCGAACTCGATCAGCAGGAGACCGAACTCGACTCCCTGCGCAAGACCATCCAGGAGACTGAGTCCCAGCGCGACAAAGCAAACAGCGTATTGGACGACATGATCGCCAACCTCGACCTTGAAGCATCCGTATGACGCGGAGCGCTGGCACGGGCCAAGATTGAATCCGTTACCTCTTTGCCCGGGCACGGGTACAATAGAAATATGCGTACCAGAAGGCATCGCATCGTTTCGCGCCTCGGTTCTACTCTGGTCGTGCTGTGCCTGCTGGCTGCGCCACTCTGCGCCACGCGCTGCAATCTTTCTTCCTGCACTCAACCAGCTACGCAAGAGCAACCACCGAGCGGCTGCCACCACCCGTCAATTCGTTCTCACGGTACTTCCGTTCTCGCTGGTGCGGTTGCTCCCAACTGCCTTCCAACAGATTCTCTTTTCGCGACTCGTCCTCTACTACTATCCCGGCTACTCCACGCCGATTCTGCATCTCACTCGGTTTCTGCAACCCCAGATTTTGCTTCCTGTCCCACGGCCTATCTCGTGATTGCGTTGGATATCTCCAGCCGAGGTTGTTCACCCAGCCACTCCTCTTCTCTTGCTTTCAATTCTCCTCTGCGCCTCTGATTCGCTTTCTCTAAACTCGTTTGTTCCCCAGCCAAAAATTGTGCTAGCCGATCATGGCCAGGGCTCGCCCGATAAACATCTATATATCTTCTGGCCATTCATCCGGAGGATTTCATGAGCAGCTCTCGCAGGAATTTTTTTCAGGACGCCGCCGTTTTCACCGCTGGCCTCTTCGGCCTCAGCACCCCGCTCGACGCTGCCTCACCGCAAACCAACGCCGCGGTGGATGAAAAAAATTCCCGGCATACGCACGCCGCCGCAAAATCCAAATCCGCGCCGTCGCATGCGAACGCGCATCCGCACGTCCCCGTCACCACCCCCGACGTCCCCGATCTCCCTTTCACCCTCGACGGCGCCACAAAAGTGTTCCGACTGCGCGCCGAACCCGTGAAACGCAAAATCGCTCCCTTCAAAACTATTGACGCCTGGGGCTACAACGGCTCCTGCCCCGGCCCCACGATCCAGGTCACGCAGGGCGACCGCGTCCGCCTCATCGTTGAAAACGGGCTTCCGGAAAGCACTTCCATGCACTGGCATGGCCTCGAAGTTCCCATCGAACAGGACGGCGTCCCCTTCATCAGCCAAAAGCCAATCGCGCCGGGCGAAACTTACACCTACGAATTCACCATTCACCAGGAAGGCACTTTTTTCTATCACGCCCACAGCGCCATGCAGGAGATGATCGGCCTGCTTGGCCTCTTCATCGCGCATCCGCAATCTTCCTACGCGCCGCACGCCGACCATGACTATGCCATCGTCCTGCAGGAATGGGCGATTCTCCCTTCCAGCACCGTCCCAAACACCGCTTCGATGGAATTCAACTGGCTCACTTTCAACGGCCTCTCCGCTCCCTCCACCACGCCGCTCATCGCGCGTCTCGGCAGCCGAGTTCGTCTCCGCTTCGTCAACCTCGGCATGGATCACCACCCGATTCATCTTCACGGCAACCAGTTCGTCATCACCGGAACCGAAGGGGGCCGCGCGCCAGAATCCACCTGGTATCCCACCAACACTGTTCTCGTCGGCGTCGCGCAAGCCAAAGTCGTCGAGTTCGAAGCCAAATATCCCGGCGACTGGATGATTCACTGCCATCTTCCCCATCACATGATGAACAGCATGATGGACCTCCTCAGCGACCGGCAGATTCAGACCGCCAACTCGACCGACGCCAAAGCCCTCAGCCAGATGCAAACTCTGGCTAACCACCTCGGCGTCGAACACGTCCATCACTCCCCCATCGCCGAAAACGCCAACTCCGTCCCCGGTTTCCCGCAAGACGCCTTCATGGAAATGGCCATGGACAATGCCGAAGGCGTCACCAAACCCGAAACGCATGGCCTCCCTGCCAACTGGAGCGCCGGCATGATGGGCATGATGACCATGGTCCGCGTTCTCCCCGACCAAAAATACGAAGAAATCCAATCCTTAATCCGCAATCACCAATCCCCTAAGCCCGAGGAGCACAACCATGCCTCCTAAATCCCACAAGAGTGGCGCAGGCAATCTTGCCTGTGCTCTGGGTTACGCCGACCACCACAAGAACTTGAGGGTGCCCCACCCTTGGTGTGTAAGGGTGGGCTCTTCCGATCGAGCGCCACACTCCTTCTTATCTTCTCTGTGCCCTCTGCGCTCTTCCTCTGCGAACTCTGTGTTAAATCTTTTCCTTTTTTCTGGGAGCCGGTCCATGCGTTCACTTAAAACAAAGTTCGCAACATTCAGCTTCATTTTGTTCACTGCTGCCATCTCCTCCACCGGCCAGCAACCCATGAATATGACGCCCCAGGAAATGCAGCACCACATGAATATCCCAGCCGTCCAACCGGTCTATCCGCATCTCGGCCGCGCCCAGGAAAATCCCAAATCCCCCCTCTTGACCCTCGAAGAAGCCCAGCGCCTCGCCGCCGAATCCAATCCCACTCTCCGCCAGGCCGACGCCGAAATCCGCGCCTCCAAAGCCCGCCAGCAACAATCCGGCCTCTATCCCAATCCCACCGTCGGCTACACTGGCGACGAAATCCGCGGCGGCTCCGTCGGCGGCGGCAAGCAAGGCTTCTTCGTCCAGCAAACCATCGTCACCGCCGGAAAACTCTCTCGCAGCCGCGATGTTTTTTCCAAGGAAACGCAACTCGCCGAAATCGAAGCCCAGGAGCAAAAAATCCGCGTGGAAACCTCCGTGAAAACCGCGTTTCTCCGCGTCCTCGCCGCGCAGGAACTTCTCGACGTCCGCCGCGACATGGCCAAAATTCAACAGAACGTCGCCGATACCCAGCGCCAGCTTTCCAACACCGGCCAGGCCGACGAATCCGAAGTCCTCGACGCCGAAGTCGACGCCCAGCGCCTGCGCCTCTCCGCCCGCATGCAGGAAAACACTCTTCGCGAAGAGTGGCGTTCCCTCGCAGCGCTTCTCGGCCGCCCCGATCTGCCGATCGCCACCGTTTCCGGAGATCTCGAACACAACTGGCCCGACCTCAACGAAGATCAAGCCGTTGAATCCATCGCCACGCAATCACCCGCCACACGGATCGCCGAAGCCAGCGCCGCCCGCGCCTCCGCCGAACTCGTCCGCGCGAAACGCGAACCCATTCCCGATCTCCAACTCCGCGGCGGCATGGAATACAACAACGAGACTCTCGACACAGCTCCCCACGCTAAAGGCTGGGAAGGCATCGCCGAAGTCGGCGTCGAAATTCCTATCTTCAATCGCAATCAGGGAAATATCGACGCGGCCGCGGCAGCCCTCGATCGCGCCAATTTAGAAAAGCAGCGCGTCGCTCTTACCCTGCGCGACCGCGCCGCCACCGCCGCCGATCAATACGCCAACGCCAAACTGATGGCCCTCGAATACCGCGAAGGAATGCTCCCTCGCGCAAAGAAAGCCTACACGCTGATGGTCGAAAAATACGGCCTCATGCTCGCCGCCAATCCCCGCGTCCTGCAATCCCAGCGCAAACTCTTCGACCTTCAAGCCGAATACATCGTCGCCCTCGAAAATGTCTGGACCGCAGGCATCGCCCTCCAGGGCTTTCTCCTCACCGACGGCCTCGAATCCCCCGCCCGGCCCGGCGAAGTCGATCGCCCCATCCGCGAAACCAACCTACCCCTTCCCGACCGCATGATGTCCCCAACCGACTCCATGCCACGTCCATAACTTCCCGAAAAATTACGAGCCATTGGAGGCCCGCATGTTAGTAGATCGACGCAATTTCCTGAATCTCGCCGCGGCGAATACAGTCGCAAGTGCGATTCATCCATTCGAGACTGCACAAGACAAAAAACAATCGCCGCGAAAAAACTCGACTGCATTCGCCTTTCAGCAGGTCGACGTGTTCTCGTCCAAACCTCTACTTGGCAATCCTTTAGCTGTAGTCATTGGCGCCGACGCACTAAGCGACGAACAGATGGCGGCCTTTGCGAGCTGGACGAATCTTAGCGAAACAACCTTTCTCTTGGAACCGAAGTCGCCCGATGCTGACTATCGCGTTCGTATCTTCACACGAGAGCGGGAGGTACCTTTTGCCGGTCACCCCACCCTGGGAAGCTGCCACGTTTGGTTAGCCACAGGCGGAGTCGCGAAAAACAAGGAGATCGTGCAGGAATGTGGACTGGGGCTCATCCACATCCGAAATTCGCCTGCGGGCCTTTCGTTTGTCGCGCCTAAACTGGCCCGCAGCGGGCCGGTCGAGCCTGAGATCCTGGCACGGGCCGTCAAGGGCCTAGACCTAACACCTGACACAATCCTCGCGTCAAATTGGGTCGACAACGGCTCGGGCTGGTTGGCGATCATGCTGCGTTCTCGAGAGGCAGTTCTGGCGCTCCGTCCGAACTACTCGACCTTGGCGGGACTGAAGGTCGGAGTCTTTGCCGCGTTCAATCCCTTGAAAGATGGAAGCTATGCGCAGTTCGAGGTGCGTGCTTTTAGTGTCGAGGATATTGGTCATGAAGACCCTGTTACAGGGAGTTTAAATGCCGGGCTGGCGCATTGGCTTATTGGAAGCCGCATTGCGCCTTCGGAGTATGTCGTCAGCCAGGGCACCGCCTTGAAGCGCTCGGGCCGCGTTCACATAGAACAGGATGGATCCCGTATCTGGGTGGGCGGCATGGTCCGAACATGTGTCAAGGGTGAGCTACTGCTTTGACTTGCGAAGAACCTATGGCGAACATTGCACGCCGATGCCCATCTTCAATTCTGGGACTCATTATCGAGAGCGTGACTAACGTGCTTACCGGACAAGTGGATTTTCGCACTACTCTCCCTAGTCGCCGCGTATATCCTAAGCTCTCGGTTCTTTCCCAGCTGCCAGAGCGGCCTCCGCAATTCTCTTGATCTGTTCCCATGACTTTACACCGACGATTCCGCCGTTCAGTTTCTCAAACCTTTTCCAGCACTGGTCAAGCTTTGGGCCCTTGGCTTCGCCTCGCCCGATTGCCTCGTTCGCTCGAACGAGAATCTCTTCCGTTATCCTTCTGGTTACTTCGTTCATAGACGCTCCCACCACAGTCTGACAGGAATCCGCGAAGTGCGGCAACCTCCGAGAGAACAGCTCGGTAAGTCGCCACGGGTAGGATCATTCGACAGGCTCTGGGATCCAACCCCCATTCCGTGGAAACGTCACGGGCAAGAATCGACTTCAAGTGCTGACAGACGCGCCAATGGGAAACTGGCCCGCTACCGCCGTGCCACCCGACTCCACCCTTTCGCTACTCGACGAGAGTACCTTTCTCCCGCCTGTCCCAACGGACATGTCCTGCCAAGCACACTAGTACTCCCGTAGCGTTGACCCCCTGATTTACCGCCACCTACTCTTCCTAATGGAGGGGGATGTGTGTCGGAGCGCCTCCACGGGATACGTCACGAGTGTCGGCCCATACAGTTTTGCGGCGTTTTTCCGATAAGTCTCCTGAGAGGCTTTCTCGCGAAGTACCAGTTTAGGCGCGGTTATTAAGGATTAGTACTTTTTCGGGCAACGGGGCGGTATGGAAACAACGGTAAAAGCAGGGCGCTACGAAATTCTCGGTGAACTTGGCCGCGGCGCCATGGGTGTCGTCTACCGCGCCACAGACCCTGTCATCGGCCGCACCGTCGCCGTCAAAACCATCCGTCTCAGTGAAGAAGGCACCGGCCTCAGCCGTCCCGAACTTCTCTCCCGCTTCCAGACCGAAGCTCGTGCCGCCGGACTTCTAACCCATCCCAACATCGTGGTCGTCTACGACGCCGGCGAAGAAAACGGCCTCTACTACATCACCATGGAACTCATCGAAGGCAAGAGCCTGCAGGCGCTTCTCGATTCAGGCCACTCCTTCCCCGTGCCCCGCGTTCTCCGCATCATGGAGCAGACCTGCAGCGCCCTGCAGTTCGCCCACGAGCGCAGCATCATCCATCGCGACATTAAGCCTGCCAACCTGATGCTCACCGCCGACGACACCGTCAAGGTCACCGACTTCGGCACCGCCAAAATTCTGCAGTTCGGCACCGTGCAGCAAACCACCCACGTCATGGGCACACCCAGCTACATGTCGCCCGAACAAGTAAAAGGCCGCCCCGTCGACGGCCGCAGCGACATCTTCTCCCTCGGCGTCCTGCTCTATGAAATCCTCACCGGCGAAAAGCCGTTTCCCGGCCAGAGCATCACCACCGTCATCTACAAGATCGTCAACGAAGAACCGATTCCCCCGCGCACGCTGAACCCTTCCATCCATCAGGGCCTCAGCGACATCGTCATGCGCGCGCTCGCCAAAGAGCCGGAAGTCCGCTACCAGAGCTGCCGCGAACTCCTCGAAGATCTCCGCAACTATCGCGCTCTTACTCCTGCCGCCGGCAATCCCGACGCGACGCTAGTCTCTCCACGCTCCGGCTCGGCTTTTCCTCTTGGCATTGCGGGCGGCAGCCCTCAGCTTACGCCGACGGGCAATCCCAACGTCACGCCCGCCATTCGCTCGCTGCAGAATCGCGGCACCAATCCAACGCAAACGCCGGTCGTTCGCCGCACCGGAACGATTGCACCAGTAGTCGAAGAACCAAAAAAGAGCAGTCCCGCTCTCACCATCTTCCTGGCCCTGATTCTCGTCGGCGTCATTGTCTATGGCTTCAACAAGCTCCGCCCCGAATTCCAGGCCGCGCGCGAATTGAACAGCCGTCCACGTCAGGAAGTCCCGACTCCTGTAACTCCCTCGGCGCCGAAATCCACTCCGTCAGATGCCGATCCCTCCGCAAAGCCGGCGCCGTCAACCAACGACCAGCCCAATTATCCGGCCGTCGTTCCCGCGCCTGTCTCTGCTCCTGCTCAAACACCCGTGAAGACCGACCCGGTTCCGACGCCAGTGAATGTCGTCGAGAAAAAACCCGATCCTCCCGCGGCGAGGCCTGATCCCAAAAAGGCGGAGCCCACCATCACGGCAGCTGCAGCCGAATACAAAGGTCAGATCGAAGCCGCCCTTGCAGACCGCTCCATGTCCACCCGCGTAAAGGTTTCCGCCACAAGCAACACGATCATGCTCAGCGGCAAGCTGCGCCCCGCGGAGCATTCTTCGCTCCTCCACTTCATGCGCAACGCTCCGGCCAGCGTTCACGTAGTCGACGAAATCTCTTATGACGACGCGCCGCTCCCCGCATCCCGGAATTCTGACAACAGCGGCCATCCCATTCCTTCCAATGGCAACGCCGCCGTTCACGTCCTCACCAATGTAATCGGTGCCAGAGCCACCATCTTCGGCCCCTCCGGCCGTTCGGATGGCACTTGCCAGACCCCGTGTAGCTTCAACGACCTCGCTCCTGGCCGCTACAGCCTGCAAGTCCAAAAAGAAGGCTATCTCCAGGTCCAGACCGCTCTCGAACTCAAGACCGGCGATTCGCAGGATCAAAGAATTCTCCTCGAAGCTCTCGCCAAAGGCATGTTTGTCGGGTCTCGCCCGGCTGGCGCTGATGTATTCATCAACGGCGACAAGCAAGCCGGACAAACCCCCGTCACCCTTCCCCTAGCCCCTGGCTCCTACAATCTCGTGCTTCGCCTAGAAGGCTACGAACCCTACGTTGGCCAGATCCAGGTGAAGGACAACGTCCAGACTACCCTCGATCTCGAACTTAAACCCAGGGCCGGCCACGTCGCTTGGGCCCAGGTGGATTCCACACCATCCGGCGCCGAAATCCTGGTCGACGGTATATCCACCGGCCAATTCTCTCCGGCCCGCATTCAAATCCCCACGGGCACGCACACGATCGGCCTGCATCTGAAAGGCTACGAACTCGCCCGTCGCGGCATTCAAGCCAGCGAAGGCGGTACGGTGAACGTCAACGCAACGCTCCAGACCAGGTAAAATCTACCCGCAGTACAGCGAACGCCAAGCGAAATGTTGCGTAGCCCCATGCCCCAACTGCCTTTATTTTGTGACCTTTCCGTACATACAATGGCCTAGTAGTACTATAGGCCCTCCACCCCTCCCTCTACTCTAATATCTGTAGGGTTCCTCCCGCTGGACGGGGTCTATCTACCCCCCTCCAGCTTCGGCACCCGGAAATTTCTACTCCCAGCGATGCACTCACAGGCTTCGCGGAAATCGGGGCAGTCTTTTGGTACAGCGCGCCACAGCTCTTCTCGACGATCGTTCGGGCGCTCATCCCGTCTCCAAGCGCACCTCGCCCAACGATTCCGGCTCCCTGCGCCGCGAGCAGTCTCGTCCCGTCGAGCCTCTCCTCGCCGACGCCGTCCAGGCTATCCGCGAATTCCACCTGCTCCTTCGCGCCCATCGCCTTTACAGCACCGCGCACCCGCGCGTTCAAGACAGCCTCGACATCGCCTACGAATCCCTGCGCCGCACCGCCGCCGATCTCGGCGGCCTGGAAGTTCGCCCCGAACGCGGTGGCATCGTCGTCACCAAAGTCAGCGAAGCGCATCTCCCCGACGCTCGCGGCGAATTCCACGCTCTCGCCACGGAACTCCAACGCGCCGGAATCCAGACTCTGTGGTTCGCTCCCAAATTTAATGTGGGCGAATTGGACACGCTTGCCCAACTGATGAAGGTGTCCTTGCTAAAATCGGATGAGCCCTCCAGGCACGACTCAACGATTGCCTGGGCGGCGCTTCTCCGGGAGCATCGCGTGGAAGGCATTCAGATCAACACCTTGACCGAGCGCAAGGTGGATACAGTACTGGCCAGTCTCATCGCGGCTCTGGTCGCCTATGGTGGCACCTCATCCGAAGAGAGCGGCGACACTCCCATCCACGCCCCGCAAATGACGGAGCTTACCGACACGCTCCGCCTCATCGGCCATCTCACTCCGCCGATGGAGGGCGCTCGCGGCCTCTCCCCTGAAGAAGCGGCCCGCGCCATTCACTCTTCCATGGAACAGGCCAGCCGAAGCACCGTCCGTATGCTGCTCGCGGCCATGACTCACTACGCTCCTCAGGAAGGCGAAATTCCGCAAGCTTATCTGCGGCGCCTGTCGCAGAGCCTGGTGCTTGAATATCTCACTTCTGAATTCGCGGCCGCTCTGCTTGCTCCCTATTCCGTTCGCCCGACTCTCTATAAGCTCGCTGGCGTAGTTGTGGACGCGGGCGGCTATCATGGCCCGCACTCTTCGCAGCATCTTTCTTCGCTAGCCACCACCTGGGCCAATGAAACCTATCGCGAACAATTGATCGAGCGCTTCTGGCTGGAGCTTCCTCCGCGCGAAAAATCCACCGTACTCCGCGGTCCGGATATCTGGTGCGTCCCCATCACCGCCATTCGTCAGACAATGAATCTTCTGGTCGAAACCGGCGCCGACGCTCCGCGTCGCGAAGCCCGCGCCATTCTGCTGAACTACGCGCGCCGCCTGGAGCATGCTGACTCCGGCACACGCCGCATCGTTGCCGCTGGCCTGGGCGAGCTCACGCCGCTTCTTGAATCGCTCTGGCCCAATCAAGTTCCCGAAGACCTCAGCAAGGGCACGCTCACCGCTCTCGCCAAGGAGCAAGGCCCCGAAACCAGCGCCCTGCTCGCAGCCTTCCTTGAAACTCTGGGCCGCGTTGCCGTCTCCCGCGGCGACTTCTCCGGCTTCGAAAATATTCTGATCGGCCTCGAACGCGTTCCTCGCGACTCAGAGCATGAGCATCTCATCGCTCTCGGCCATCGCCTGGTCGCCAACGATCGTTGGATGCTACTCGTCGACGCCGCTCTCGCCAATCGCGCCCTCGACCCGACGCTCCCTCGCCTCTTGCTGCGCGACCCCGAGCGCCTCCTCGATCGCCTGACCCTTTTGCTCACTGACCCGCGCGGCCCCGAAATGATCCCCGCCATGGCCCGCCTGCTTCGCGCCATCGGCGTCCCCGTTCTCACGCTTCTCGAAACCCGGCTCTTCGAAGCCCGTCGCCAGCGCGTCAGCGCCGCAATTAAATTGCTCGCCGCAGCTGATCCCGATCGCCTTCTCCGCGGCCTAACCCGCGCAATGGCCAGCTGGGAATGGAATCTGCAGGATCTCGCCGTCAGCGAACTTGCGCGCCCTTCCAACACTCCGTCGGCGCAGAGCACCGCCTTCGTTTTCTCCGCGATTCTAGCGGACGCCCATCCTCTCGTCGTTCCGATGATGATCGATCAGATTGGCGTCGGCCAGGAAGCCACCGCCGTCGCCCTGTTGATGGAAATTGCCGCCGGTGGCCACGAAATCCTGCGCGACATTTTCGTCCGCATCAAAGCGATCGAAGCTCTCGGCCGCCTCCGCGCACTCGAATCCATCGAACTGCTCCGCCAGCTCGCCGGCAAGCGTGATGGCCTGACTTACGTCGAACCCGCCGGCCTGCGTGCCGCTGCTGAAGACGCCCTCGCGATGATGGAAGAATCTCCGTCCTCTGCCCGCGTCCGCGCCGCTTTCGAGTCACCGTCGACTCCGCTCGGCAATTTTGTAGTTCCCCGCCGCTACACGCGCGTCCCTCTCGAATCGCCGCTGCGCGCGCAAATCGGCAGCCAGGCCCAGATGATGAGCTCCGTTCGCGTCAAAACCATCAGCCTCGGCGGCGCCTACGTCGAATCTCCCAATCGCCTCAGCGTTGGCGATTCTATTCAGCTCGAAGTCCGCTCCGGCCTCCGCAAAATCCACTTCACCGCCGTCGTTCGCAACATCGGCCCCGACGGCAGCGGTGTCGAATTCGTCCACATGAAAGAAGAAGACCACGAACGCCTCCGCAGGCTCGTCCAGAAACATCTCTAGGACTCCACAGGATTTTCGGCAGTTGCTCCTCATCCACATCCCGCAGAGCGTTCCGTCGAATCAGCCGCGAAAAACCGCCTAAACGCTGGTCCCGGTCACATCTCTGTAAACTCCTTGTCTCTTCGATTTTACAGAAGCATGAAATTCCTCATTCGCTAACTGGTCTACGATTCACTCAGTCGTTCCTGCAGTCAGCACAATGTCTCCTGGCCGTTTTCGACCACACGGGGAAATTCCGAATCCGTGGGGACGGACAAGTTTCGTGTGCTGCCATCAAGACCTCGAAGGATCGGCATCGCGTCCCATCTGCGAAACGACGAACAACTCGCGATGACCTTAAGGGGGAAGAATGAAATCAACTGTCTTGTTCGCATTGGTGATTTGTCTGGTCTGCTCCATCTCTGGGTGCGGTGGATACAGCAGCGGTAGCAATACTCCTTTAACTCAAACTTTGGCGGGGACCTGGGATTTCACCTACGTTTCCTCGACCAGCGGCTCCGCCACCGTTTCCGGGACTTTCACCCAAACCATGGGCGCTTTCTCGGCTAGCATTGGACTGACTGGCTCTTGCTCTACGACGGGGACGCTGAGTGGAACCGTCACCGGCTCCGCTATCACCGGCACCCTTACGGAGGCCAGCCCGGAGACTATCAGCGTCACGGGAACGATCGCCGGCTCTGGCAATACCGCTAGCGGCACCTATCAAGTGATGTCGGCCACCGGTGCCTGCGCCGCGGCCAGTGGAGACATGGGGACCTGGAACGGCAATCGGACGGCTGTTCCCATTGGCCCGTACTCCGCCATGGTGCGCACCGCGGATCGCCTGCCGATGCAGGTCATCCTCAATCTCGACGGCGAACCCGGCCTGCTCACTGGCACGGCCAACTTCACCAATTCCGCTTGCCTTCATTCCATGCATGTCACCGGGACGCAATCCGGCAAGCATCTCGAATTGCGCGGTGACATCGGAAACGATGGCTCGATTGTTTTTACCGGCACCGTTGACCCGGAAGCTAGGAATTTGATTCTGACTTCTGTGGTTTCCGGCACTTGCCAAGCCGAGTCGGGCTCCGGCACCTTCACAAAGATGCAGTGAGTCACTGATGGAGGAAATAGTTCGGGCAAAAGACCCAGGTGCTGCACGCGCGCCTGGGTCTTTTGTTTATTTTCACTCCACTCTGGAGCAGCAGTTCGGAGCGTCGCGGTATTCTCAGACTAATCAATCGATCCGGCCGTCGGCCAGCCAGCGCCGGAGGCGCGAAACAGATTAGCCCAGCACGTGAGCGCTGGGATCCTGACTCGAAAAATCCCCAGGCGCCGGAGGTGCGCCACATTCTTCACTGCCAGAGCGCCTCCAATCAAAACTCTAACTATCCCGCTTGCGTCCCTCCTTCCCGCCCATAACATCTTGGGCACTCTCGCCTCCAAGAGCTAGCCAAACAAACGTCTGGCAGTTTACAGTTGCATTGGCTCGTACATTGCCGTACAAGCTATCTCATCTATTTCTTTTCAGTCATCTCGCGGCGGGCACCGCTCGCCACCGCTAGGGGTAGCGGAGAGATTGTCGGTAAATCCAAGGAGGCTCGGATGCAACGCAGGCAGCCGTTGTTTGCGTTTGTGATTTTTTGTGTGGCAATTCTTTTGGGCGTCGGTTCCGCGGTGGCCCAGGTCAACACCGCTACTCTCTCCGGAAACGTAATTGACCCGCAAGGTCTCGCGGTCCGCGGCGCAAAAGTCAGCGTCACGCTTCTCGCCACCGGTTCCGAGCGTTCCGTCAACGTGGACGACTCCGGTCACTACACGCTCGTCGGCCTCGTCCCCGGCATCTACAAACTCCGTGTCGATTCCGGCACCAATTTCGCTCCCTACGAACGGCCCAATCTACAACTCACCGTCGGCGAGCAAGCCACAGCCAACATCACGCTACAGCTCGGTACGCAGACCCAGACCGTCACCGTCACAACGGAGTCCACTCCCGTCGAAGTCACCCGCTCTGAAAGTTCGCAGACCGTCGACCAGCGCCAAATCGAAAATCTCCCCATCAACGGCCGCAACTACATCAATTTCACTCTCATCAATTCCCAGACCACGCGCGACAACTCCAACGCCATCGGACCCGCCCCGAACAGCGGCCTCAACATCAGCGGCGCTCGCGCCCGCTCCAACATGGTCAGCGTGGACGGCGCCGACGCCGTCGACAACTCCGTCAACGGCATCCGCTCCACCGTCTCGCAAGAGGACGTCCAGGAATTTCAGATGATCCTCAGCAACTACAACGCGGAATACGGCCGCGCCACTGGCGGCGTCGTCAACATCGTCACCAAGAGCGGTTCCAACGATTTTCACGGCGACGTATTCGGCTATCTCCGCAACAAGTCCTTCCAGGCTCGCAATCCCTTCTCCGGCCAGGTGGATGCCGCCGGCGATCTGGTTCCTACCAAGCAGGCCTACACCCGCGTGCAAACGGGCACCGCTTTCGGCGGCGCCATCAAAAAAGATAAGACTTTTTACTTCTTCTCCTACGAATACACTCAGCGGGAAGAAACCGGCTTCTCAAGTATCGGTCAGGGCAATTTCGGCCTCACCACGGGCAATGTTAATTGCATCCCTGTCCCGCTCAGTATGACCCCCGATCAATTGACCGCTTATAACGCCACCATTACTGGCGCGGGCGGCTGCGCGAGTCCCTTCGTGGGGCCCATTCTTCAGGCCGCCGTCGCCACCGGTGCCGCTTCCAACGTCGCCGTAAACGGCAATTTGAATGTCAATGTCGACGGCACCCCTGTGCCGATGACTACTCTTCTGGGCTTTCCTGCCGGTACGCCCGGCACTTTTTTCCCTGGCACCGTGAATTGCCCCGCAAATACCATCGTTAGTAACGTCCAGTGCTCACCCGGCGGCGTCGGCCTGGTTCCTTTGCCGACCTCTTATGTCGCGCTTGATTCCCTGCGTGGCAATTTCCCAGTCATGGAAAAAACCAGCCTCTGGTCGGCTCGCCTCGATCAGCGTTGGAATAATCGCAACTCGTCCTTCATTCGCGTCGGCGTCTCGCCCTCGAATGTCACGGGAATCCAATCCACCTCGCAGAACCAGGTATTCGGGCAAAACTCCGGTTCGCGTGTTGGAGCAAGCCACTATCGCGACGTCAACGCCACCTTCCAGCACGACACCATTCTCAACGACACCGCCTTTAACGAATTCCGCTTCCAGTTCGCGCGGCGCGGCGTCCACTTCGGATTCTCTCCGCTCGACGGCGGCAGCGACATCGGCGTCAACATTCCCGGTTTCGCCTATTTCGGCCGCGAACCCTATTCCACGGTCGACCGCATCGAACGCCGCTTCCAATTCACCGACAACGTCAGCCTCACTCGTGGCCGCCACACCTTTAAGTTCGGCGTGGATGCTAACCTCATCCAGCTGCGTTCCAAAAAACAACAGATCTTCGAGCTCGATTTCGGCGGCGACGTCAACTTCGGCGGTATCACTCCATTCCCCGGTCTTCCCGGATTCAGCGCTATCCAGGCCTATGGCGTCGGCGTTCCGCAAACTTACATTCAGGGCATCGGCCAGTCCAATCAGCCCTTCGACAATATTCCCTTCGGTTTCTTCGCCCAGGACACCTGGCGCATCACCAGAAAACTTACCTTGAACTACGGCGTCCGCTACGACGTCGAAATCAGCCCGCTTTTCGCGCCCGCCACCTCCATCAATGCGGCCGCGGAAAAGGCCCTCGGCGTCACCGAAGGTATTCCCCGCGATTACAACAACGTCGCGCCCCGCTTCGGCTTTGCGTGGGATCCCAAAGGCGACGGCAAGACTGTCGTCCGCGGTGGTTACGGCATGTTTTACGATCACCCGCTGCTCGCCATCGCCTTTGACTCGGTTACCGCCGATGGCGGCCGCAGTGTCCAACTCCTCTCCCCGGGCGGCATCTCTTCGGCCTGCGGTATTGTGTCCGCAGCGCAGGCGCCTCCTGGCTACAACACCTGCGGCGGCAGCCTGGACTCCCCTGCGAATCTCAACGGCGCCTCCATCTTCCAGGGCGTGCTCAATGCCTTGCCCAATATGTTCTATCTGCCCAACCAGCAGCGCTTTGACCCCCTGAATCCACAGTCCATATTTGCCAATCAGAATTATTTGTCCGCGGGCATTCCGCTTTCCATTCTTCCCTTCACTCTGCCCGTGGCTAAGAATTTCCAATACGGCTACGCTCAACAGGTGAATCTCACCGTGGAACATTCTCTCGGGGGTACCTGGAAACTCAGCGTAGGCTATCAAGGGACTCGTGGTACGCACCTCAATCGTCCCGTGGATGTGAACTCCACGGACCCTGTCCTGCTCACACAAAACTTGCAATATGCTGACGCGGCTGGCCTCGGCTTCACCAATCCGATCACCGTCGCCATTCAGGACGTTGGCCCCACCGCAGGCACTTGCGGTATCACGACTACCGGCCTCATCCCGGGCGCCCTCGGTGTCCTCTACGGCTGCCCCGCCGCGATCCCCTTCAACGGCAAATTCGTCAGCACTCCCTCATTCTTTAATTTCTTCCGCCCCTCCGGCCCGAATCCGTCATTTGCGACCGGTATAGGCGCTGTTGCGCCCCAATGCGCTGGCTTACCCGCCTTCGCTTGCGGGTATGGCGTGCAGCAGGCTCTTGCCCATGCGGCTGGCTACCCAGTCGGCTTTGGCGCTCCCGTGCCCTTTAACACCGTGGATGCTCAACTCTCTGACGCGGCTTCCTGGTACAACGCTCTCACCATAAACGTCCAGAAAAACTTTTCGCGGCATTTTTCCATGCTGTCCAGCTACACCTGGTCGCATTCCATCGACAACGGCACCGACCTGCAGTCCACTCTCGAACCGGCCGACAGCCGCTTCCCCTTTCTCGAGCGCGGCAACTCCGTCAACGACCAGCGCCATCGCTGGGTGACCAGCGGCGTCTTTCAGACTTCGCCTCACAAGGGCGGCGACTCCTTCGCGCAAAGCTTCCTTAGCGATTTCACGCTCGCTCCACTCATCGAAGTCTCTTCAGGCAGGCCTTTCAACATCATCACTTCCGAAGACACTCGACTCGACCTCGGCGCTTCCGAAATACGGCCCGACCTCGTCCCCAACGGAACCCCCGGCGCCACCACTTCCCAGTTCATTCGGGGGGTTTCGTTCGGCGTGCCGACCGTTTGCCTTACCAACGCCGGCCAGCCTTTTAGCCTGAATGGCATCACTCCGCCTTTCGGGTGCACCGGCAATCTCGGCCGCGACAAATTCACCATGCCCTATTTCTTCCAGTTCGATCTCCGCGTCTCCAAGGGCATCAGCTTCGGCGAACGTTTTCGCCTCGATCTGATCGCGGACGCCTTCAACCTCTTCAACCACACCAACATTTCCGCGGTTAACCAGCTTTGCGACACCCTGGTCACCACCACCTGCGCCGCTGGCCAGCCGACCGCTGCCTTCGACGCCCGCCAGTTCCAGTTCGCCCTCAAATTGAACTGGTAGCTGCACACAGAAACTATCCACCAAACAAAGAGAGGCCCCGGCAAAAACCGGGGCCTCTCTCTTTTTCCTCAGTGAACTCTGTGCTCCTCTGTGTCCTCTGTGTTGAAATCTTCTCTCTTCTCACCTCGGCAGCAACCACTTCCCGTACACCGGATACGCCGCCCACTCTCCTCTGTTCGCTCTGATCGCGTACACCACTCCCAAAATCACATTTACCACCCACCCGCCCATAAATCCCAGCCAGATAATTGGAAAAAAGTAAAAGAACGCGGGTGGCGCTTGGCTATGCGGTTGCGGCGGGTTATGAATCAAGCTCATCATCACCACCACGAAAAAGACCGTCATAAACGCCATAATCACTCCCAGATAAATCGCGTGCCAGATCAGCGCCTGCAGCGAATGAAACCTCACAAACCGCGAATTCTGCTTCACACAAAAAATCACCAGCGGCCCGATGAA
This sequence comes from Vulcanimicrobiaceae bacterium, assembly GCA_035484435.1. GTDB lineage: Bacteria > Acidobacteriota > Terriglobia > Acidiferrales > UBA7541 > Acidiferrum. The sequence goes on from DATHOY010000146.1 coordinate 30,107, forward strand.
TCCCGTGAACGCCATCAGCAGATGAGCCAGCATCGCCATCGTCCGCTCATCCTCCGTCGGCGCTCCCAACCCCTTCGCCACTCCCGCCTCACTCGCCATTCTTCTCTCCTCAACCCAATTCCCGATTGAGGATACCATCGCTCATCGCCTGCTTCACTAATCACCTGTCACCAGTCACCGTTAATGGCTCTCCGTCGCCCCACTCGCGGGCTTAAATTTCTTAATCAAAAACACCAGCGGCACACCCATCAACACAATCCACCCCAGCGCCGTGAAGCAATCCAGAAAGCCCTGAAACGCCGCCTGTCTCTGCAGAAGTGCAAACGCCTGCGCCTGCGCGTGCACCGCCGCATCCGCTGCCGTAAATCCATGCGCCGAAAAATATCCACACAAATTCGCCAGCAGTTGCCGGTATCGTTCATCCAGCGGCGTCGTGTGCGCTACCAGCACGCTCTGGTGATACTGCGTCCGCCGCGCCAGCAGCGTGGTTACAAACGCAATCCCGAAACTGCCGCCCTGGTTCCGGAAAAGATTCGTCAGGCTCGACGCCTTGTTATTTTTGCTCTTCGGCAGATTCGAATAGGCCAACTGGCTCACTGGCACAAACAAGGTCGCAATTCCCAGTCCCTGCAGCGCCCGCGCCCACGCTTCATGCCGGTAATCCGCCGCCAGCGTAAAACTCGCGTAGTGCCACATGGCCAGCGCAAACACGAAATACCCGAACGCCAGCAACTTCTTTACGCCCAGCTTCGGCAGAATCCGCACCACCACCGGCGCCAGCATCACAATCACAAACGCCCCCGGCCCCAGCACCAACCCCGCGTCCGTCGCCGTATATCCATAAAGCCGCTGCAGCATCTGCGGAATCAGCACCGTCGACCCATACAGCGTAAATCCAAACAAGAAATAGAAAATATTCGCCAGCGCAAAATTCCGGTCGCCCAGCAGGCGGATCTCCACCACCGGGTCCGGATGCCGCCACTCCCACGCAATCGCAAAAATCAGCGCCGCCATCGCCACCGCAAAAAACACAACGATAAAGTTGCTTTCGAACCAGTCTTCCGTCTGCCCGCGGTCCAGCACCACCTCCAGGCAAGCGAACGCAATCCCCACCGACACGATTCCCCACACGTCAATCTTTAGTCGCCCGTCCTTCCGCGCCGCTTCCACCTCGCGCGTAAACTCCGGCGGGTCCTTCAACAGCCGGCTTGTCAAAATCAGCGAAACGATCCCGATCGGAATGTTAATAAAGAAAATCCAGCGCCAGCTCCAGTGGTCCGTGATCCATCCGCCCAACGGCGGCCCGATCGCCGGCGCCGTCACAATCGCCATGCTGTACAGCGCAAACGCCGCCGCCCTCTTCGACGCCGGAAACGTATCCACTAGAATCGCCTGCTCCACCGGAGCCAATCCCCCGCCACCCACACCCTGCAAGATCCGGAAGAAAATCAGCAATCCCAAGCTCGGCGCGAATCCGCACAGCAGCGAACTGATCGTAAACAGCGCCACGCAAATCATGTAATACCGCTTCCGCCCGAAAATCCGGCTCAGCCATGCCGAAAGCGGCAGGACCACCGCGTTCGAAACCAGGTAACTCGTCAGCACCCACGTGCTCTCGTCCGCGCTCACCGCCAGCCCGCCCGCGATGTGCGGCAGCGACACGTTGGCAATCGCCGTGTCCAGCAATTCCATGAACGTCGCCAGCGTCACGGTGATCGCGATGAACCACGGGTTGATCCCCGCCCGCTCCCGGGGCGGGTTGAACGGTATCGCCGCTGCCATCGTTTCGCTCATCTAGCCTCGAAACGATTGGATGCAAAAGAGACCGTATGGTCTCACATGATTTGTGCTATAATTCCTAAAAGAGACCGACCGGTCCCAGTACTGGCCTCGGGAGGCGCTAAGTCCATGTCCAACGAAATGTCCAAGGGTGAACTCACCCGCCGCGAGATCGTCAAGAAAGCCGCCCCACTCTTCAATCGCAAAGGCTACGAAGGCACTTCCCTCTCCGATTTAATGCACGCCACCGGCCTCCAGAAAGGCGGCATCTACCGCCATTTCTCCAGCAAGCAGCAGCTCGCCGGTGAAGCCTTCGACTACACCTGGGAAAGAGCCTTCACCGGCCGCCTCGAAGGCATCAACGACGTCCCCAACTCCGTCCTCCGCCTGAAAAAAATGATCGACAACTTCGTCGAAAAACGCGAAGGCCTGGTTCCCGGCGGCTGCCCCCTCATGAACACCGCCGTCGAATCCGACGACGGCAACGCCCACCTCCGCGCCCGCGCCAAAAAAGCCCTCCAATCCTGGACCGCCCGCCTCACGAAAATAGCCGCAGAAGGCATCACCCGCTGCGAAATCAACGCGCGCACCAAGCCCCACGATCTAGCCCAACTCATCATCAGCTCCCTCGAAGGCGCCCTCCTCCTAAGCCGGCTGCAAAACTCCCCCGCCCCCCTCCGCAACATGCAACTCCACCTCCACCATCACCTTGAGCACTCCGTCCGCTCTTCTCAGTGAACTCTGTGACTCCTCTGTGCCCTCTGTGTTCAAATCTGTTCTCTTCCTGGTTTCCTGTATAATTTCCCGGCCATGTCCAACCTTTTGCCCCTGGTCGAAATCCAGCGCTCTCCCGACGTCCTCACCTTCACCCTCAACAATCCCGACCACGGCAACGAAGTCACCGGCTCCATGTTTGACGCCATGCTCGCCGAACTCCGCTCCGAATCGACGCAACCCCGCGCCCGCGTCCTCCGCATCCGCGCCAACGGAAAAGTTTTCTGCACCGGCCGCGAACGCGCCGCCCGCGACGAACAATCCGTCCGTGACGAAGTCGCCCGCCTCATCGATTTCAAACGCCTCGTCCGCACCTCTTCCCTGATTTCCGTCGCCGAAGTGCAAGGCGACGCCTTCGGTTTCGGCATGGGCCTCGCCATCGTCACCGATTTCCCTCTCGTCGCCGACACCGCCTCCCTCTGCTTCCCCGAAATGACCCACGGCCTCGCCCCCGCCGCCATCATGGCCTATCTCGGCGAATACGCTCTCCCGCGCTTCGCCTTCCCTCTCGTCCTTTTCGGCCATCCTTTCACTCCACAAAAAGCCTTGGAAATTGGCCTGATCTCGCAAGTCGTTCCCGCCGCCAGTCTCTCCGCCGAAGCCGACAAACTCATCTCCCGCATCCTGCAACTCGACCCCGGTGCCGCTCGTCGCTGCAAAGAATTTTTCCTTACCGCCCAATCCAACTCCTTCGAGAAAAACTGCAACCTCGCCGCCGAAGCCCTCACCGCCGGCACCCTGGCCGTGCTCGCGGGGAAAAAGTGAGCCGCTCTTGAACGTCAACGCCGGCGCGCGTCTCGACCGCCTCCCCATCTCCAGATTTCATCGCCGCATCCTCACGCTCATCGGCATCGGCATGTTCTTCGACGGCTACGACGTCTACGTCGCCGCCAGCGTCCTCGGCGCCACGCTCCACTCCGGCTTTTCCACCCTCGCCCAAAACGCACAATTTGTTTCGGTCACCTTCATGGGCATGATGCTCGGCTCTTTCCTCACCGGCTTCCTCGGCGATCGCTTCGGCCGCCGCTTCACCTATCAAGCCAACCTCATCATCTTCGGCCTGGCCTCCATCGCCTCGGCGTTCGCCCCCAACATGCCGACTCTAATCCTCCTCCGCGGCGTCATGGGCATCGGATTAGGCGCTGAACTAGTAGCCGGCTACGCCGCCATGACCGAATTCCTCCCCCCGCAGGCCCGCGGCCGCTGGTGCGGCATCCTCAATGCCGTCGTCGTAACCAGTCTCCCGATCAGCGCTCTCGCCAGCGTTTTTCTCATCCCCCGCTTCGGCTGGCGCATCATGTTCATCATCGGTGGCGTCGGTGCCCTCATCGTCTGGTACCTGCGCAAATCCATGCCGGAATCCCCGCGCTGGCTCGAATCCGTCGGCCGCACCGAAGAAGCCGAAAGAATGTTGCTGGAAATCGAAAGCGAATTCGCCAACCAAGATCCTCCACTCCCCGTACCCGCCTCAGCACCACATTCAACCGCCGCCAACAACTTCTCCTCCCTCTTCGGCCCGCAACTCTTCCCCCGCCTCTTCGTCGGCGCCACCGTCCTCATCGTCGCCAATACCTTGATCTACGGCTTCGTCACTTGGCTCCCCACCTTCTTCGTCCAGCAAGGCCTCAGCATGGCCAGCTCCTTCAAATACTCTTTCCTGATGAGCATCGGCGCCCCAGTCGGCGCCGCCATCGCCTCCCTCACCGCCGACTCCGTCGGCCGCAAGCCCGCCATCATCACCGCATCGCTGCTCACCATCCTCTTCGGTGGCATCTACCCCTTCATCCGCGATCCCCGCCTGCTTCCCCTAGCCGGCTTTCTCCTCGTGGTCTGCATCTACATCCTCGTGGCCCTGCTGTTCGCCATCTACGTCCCCGAACTCTTCCCCACCGACGTCCGCATGCGCGCCCTCGGCCTCTGCAACACTCTTGGCCGCACCGCCACCATCTTCACGCCGTTCCTGGTCGTCTTCCTCTTCCGCTCCCACGGCGTCTCCGGCGTAGTCGCCCTGATGATCGCCCTCCTCCTCATCCAAATCCTCGCCGTCCATTTCTTCGGCCTCGAACCCAAACTCCGCCGCCTCGAAGATCTGCAATAACCCTCTGTTCTTCCATAACTAGGTGGGCATGGCTTTAGCCATGCCCACCCTCGGCGCTATCGGTTGTCAAAATTTCCGCGGGATTCTACCAATGGGGGTTCCGCTGCAAACCCGATCGCTCTAGCCATGGCCGGAGAAGCGATTTCTCCCGCCAGCGAACGCGGCCAGTGCCCGACGAGACCTCGTGCTCCCTAAATTCCTTTAATCTCGCCACCGTCCATGCGCACCGACGCTCCCGTCATCCACTTCGCGCCCGGCGAAACCATAAACGCCAAAAGTTCGGCAATCTCTTCCGGTTGGCCGTAGCGGCTGATTCCAGCTTCCTCGGGAAACTTCTTCGTCGCTTCCTCAACGCTCATGTTGTGCGCCGGCGCCCATTTTTCCAGAAAGGAGCGGCGGCGCCCAGTCATCACCGCACCGGGCACGATGCTGTTTACCTGAACTCCATCCTTTATCCCTTGTTCCGCAAAGGCTTTCGCAAGTGCTGTGATCGCTGCATTCGTCGCGGCAACGGCAGCGAACCCGGGCTTTGGATCCAGCGAGGCGCTTCCGGACATGAACACCACCGAACCTTTGGCTTCCTTCAGCGCATCCCACGCCCGAATCGTCAAACGACGCGCGCCGTGCAATTTCAACTCCATGCCAACATTCCACGCTTCATCCGTCATCTCAAAAAGATCGATCTGCGGCACGGCGCCCGCGATGTTCAGCAGTGCGTCGATCCGCCCGAACTTCTCGAGTGTGGTATTCACTACAATTTGGGATGCTTCAACTTGGCTCAAGTCCAGTGTCAGGGGAAGCGGTTCGGCTCCGGTTGTTTTCACCATGGCGGCAGCCTCCTCGAGCGCCTTCTCGTTGCGTGCCGCAAGCACTACGGCAGAGAAGTCGCGAGCCAAACGGATGGCTGTCGAACGTCCGATGCCCTGGCTGGCGCCGGTCACGATCGCGACAGACTTCTTCATGATTCCCTCCATTGCAGTTCCGCCGTGCGGGGTGGCCTAACGGAAGGCACGCCTCAAGAAAGCTTAGCTTTCGCCGCTTCCAGGATGATCTCTACAACCTTCTCTGGCGCCGTGAGCAACGGCGTGTGATCAACCGCGAACGACCTCACTGTCGCCTTCATCCGTTCTGCCATAAAACGCTGCGTTTTGGGATTGATCATCCGGTCTTCCTCGGCAAGCAGATACCATGTCGGCTTTGACTTCCACGCTGGCGCCGGCGCCGGTTCCTGAATGCTCTTGACCGCAATCGGCCGCTGCACGGCTTTGCACAACGCAATCTGCGCGGTCGAAGCATTCTGCGCAAAGGCGCTCGCAAACCCTTCGTCCGGCATCCAGATAAAGCCGTCCGCGTCCGGAGCAAGTTTCGGCGCCTTTGGATGAGTTTCATCCTTGTAAAATACTTGAGCGACAGTCTCTCCCTCGTCCGGCGCCAATGCTGCGACGTAAACAAGAGCCTTCACCCGCTCATCGTTTGCGGTGGCAATCACCGCACCTGCATAAGCATGCCCCGCGACGATCACCGGGCCCTTCGTTCGCGCAATCGTTCGCTTCAAGGCTGCCGCATCGTCGCTCAACGACGTAAGCGGGATCGGTGCCGCAATCACATTCAGGCCGTGCTCCTCCAACGGGCCCACGATTGCCTGCCAGCTTGAACCGTCGGCCCACGCTCCGTGGACCAGCACGACTGTGGCGTTCTCTGAAAACTTCATGCGCTTCCCCTTTTCTGCAAGATCAAACTGAATGTAGTAAGGAAACTACGATTCCCATTAGGCAAAGAACTTCACGATTTGTTGCGCAATGAATTCGCTCGAATCCTCGAGCGCAAAGTGGCCCGTGTCCAGCAGGTGAAGCTCGGCTTTTGGAATATCCCGCTGGTAGGCTTTCGCACCCTCCACGGTAAAGAAGGGATCGTTCTTTCCCCAGACGATCAGCATCTTCGGCTGCTTCTTGCGGAAGAATTCATGCCAACCGTCGTAGCGCGCCAGGTTCGACTGGTAGTTGTGAAGCAGGTTCAGTTGAATCGCGTCGCTGCCCGGCCGGTCCAGGAAAAACTGATCCACGGTGTACGAGTCCGGATTGATCCGCGACGCATCCTTTGTTCCGTGCGTGTACTGGAACACGGTGGTTTCCTTCTTCAGCAGCTCTCGCACCGGCTTCTCCGTCTCCGGATTGCGATTCGCCCAGAATGGCTTCATTGCGTCGAAGCCCGCCCCGATGCCCTCCGCATAAGCATTTCCGTTCTGCACGACGAAGCCTTCAATCGCGTCCGGGTGTTTCGAGGCAATGCGATATCCTACGGGTGCCCCGTAATCCTGCACGTAGATGCTGAATTTCTTCAGCCCAAGGACGCCAAAAAGCAGTTCCTCAACATAGGCGGCGAGATTGTCGAAGGTGTACTCGAATTTGCTCGCATCTGGCGCGTCACTGTAACCGAATCCAATGTAGTCCGGCGCGATCACGTGGAATTTGGCCGCAAGCTGCGGAATCAGGTCGCGGAACATGTGCGACGAACTTGGAAACCCGTGCAACAGCACTATCGTTGGAGAAGTTTTTGAGCCCGCCTCGCGATAGAAGAGCCTGAGCCCGCGAACGCTCGCGTGGTGATACGTTGTCATGGTGATCCCCCTTCCGGCGACGCAAAGTCCCGGTTGCGAAAAGTGAGATGACCTGACACCGTTAAAAGTTTCAATAAAGGTGTAAGATTCTTCCAGGCTGTCTTCAGGTCTTTGTAACGAGGGTTTATGCCCACTATTGCGCAGGGGGGGAACGAGTGGATCGAGGGTTTCCTGTTTGTCGCGAACCGACCAATCCTCGATTTTTTGAATACCAAGCCGGTCCTGGCGGGCGAGCCCACGGAGTTGCTTCCGGACTTTCGCGCGCTCGAACGCTGGTTGGTCGCTTCGGGCATGGTGACATCGCCCAGGAATAAGGCAATCGTACGAACCTGGCGCGATTCAACCCAGGCGACTGCCTTCCTGCAACACCTGATTTCTTTCAGAGAGAGATTTCGAGAGGCCGTCCTGCGGATCGAGGACGGATTACCACCCTCCGCTGCTTTCCTTTCCGAAATTAACTCCCTGTTGCAGTTGTATCCCCGCCACACTTCGCTTCACCAGCGAGACGGAAAGGTCATCAGGAAAACAGTCTTTGAGCTTCGTGAGCCCGCCGACCTCTGGGCCCCGTTCGCTGATGCCACGGCCGATCTTCTCTCTGAACCGGAAACTTCTCGCATTCGGCAATGCGAATCCTGCGTCCTTCATTTCTTCGACATCAGCAAGAAAGGCTCTCGCCGGTGGTGCAGCATGAACATCTGCGGCAACAAGCTCAAAGTAGCCGCCTACCAGAAAAGGAGAAGACGCAGAAACAATCCCGCCGCCCAATAGCCTTGGCTCGCGCCAGACCGGTTGCACGACAATCCAGTAATTGTCGTCAAGTCTGTGGCGCCCGTCATCCAAGTCGTAAATCTGGGCGATAATGCCGGGACGCAAGATAACTTGGGGGTCTAACCCATGAATCCATCCTCTGATCTGCGGATGACGAGAATTCCCCTCAAGCACGGAGCCGGCCATATCCCCGCGCTCGGTTTCGGCACCCTCATTCCCGACCCCGCCGTGACGATCACCGCGACCAGAGACGCACTGGAAGCCGGATTTCGGCACTTCGATTGCGCGGAACGCTACGCGAACGAGCGCGAAGTAGGCACGGCGTTGCACGCAGGGCTTGCCGCCGGAGGCATCGCCCGCGAAGGCATTTTCGTTACCACAAAGCTGTGGAACACCAATCACCGGCCCGACCGTGTCGAACCGGCCTTCGAGGCCAGTCTGGAAAGACTCGGGCTCAAGTATCTGGATCTCTATCTAATTCACACTCCATTCGCATTTCAACCTGGGGACAACCCGGACCCGCGGGATCAAAACGGCAATGTCCTCTACGATCAGGGCGTGACCTTGCTCGACACCTGGAAAGCGTTGGAAACTCTAGTGGAACATGGGAAATGCCGGGCTATCGGGCTTTCGGACATCACGCTAAACGATCTAAAGCCCATCTATGAATCAGCGCGAATCAAGCCAGCCGCGGTCCAGGTGGAATCACATCCCTATCTGCCGGAATCGGAGCTATTGGCATTCTGCAAGGAGAAGGGCATCGTGCTTTTAGCTTTTGCACCATTGGGTCACGGGATGAAGCCGGGCCTGCTCGAAGATCCAGTCATTTCCGCCATCGCCGCGCGAGTAGGAAAGACGGCGGCACAGGTGCTGCTGGCTTGGGCGGTGCAGCGCGGCACAGCTGTGCTCACCACACCCAGGAGCGCGGCCCGCGCAAAAGAGAATTTCGACATTTCCGCCCTTCCACATGAGGCGCTTGACGAAATCAATCGAATTAAGACCAGACAGCGCCTGAATCCAGTGGTAAACACCGGCGTTCCGGGCTTCATCCCTAAAAGTAAAGGCGCATGAAGCGAAGCTGGAGCGGGCTGTGCAAGAGCAACAAATCCGTGCGGCCTTGGCGGACCGGCACGTGTTGGCAAAGTGATCCTGATTCAACATAAGCGCGGAGGGAAGAAGGAGGGCAAATCCGCAAATGATGCGGGCGGAGAATTTGCTGCTCGACGCGGGACGGTCTGAAAATAAAAAGGGCGCCCTTGCAAAGAAGGGCGCCCTTGAACCTGCGAAATTTGCAGGGTTAGAAGCTGAGGGCAAGTGAAAACTGGACGATGCGTGGGCTGGTGACAGTCGCGAAGCCCGTGCTGTCATTGGCGCCCACGTCAACTATCCCGTAGTTCCCAAGTGATCCACCTTGAGCCTGGGGACCCTGGAATGAAGGATGGTTGAAGGCGTTGAAGAAATCAGTGCGGAAGTTGAGTAAAACATGTTCGGTAATACGCGTCCGCTTCTGAATGGAGAGGTCCCAGTTCTGCTGGAAGGGGCCGCGGAAGGTATTCCTACCGACGTTGCCGATGGCTGAAGCGACCGCGGATGGATCAGAACAAGCCACAATTACATTCTGATCGTTCACGCAGTTTCCCCCGGCCACGAAAGCGCTGAAGTCAATGAACCCGTTCGTCACCCGGCTCTGAGTGCTGCCGTGTGTCAGTGCGCTCTGCAGGGTCCTTCCCGGTGCCAGGGTGGCGAAGTTAAATGCGTTGATGCCGTCCGTGTCTTCCAGGTTGTTGGCACTGGAGTCAATCATGGTGAACGGAGACCCCGATTGAAAAGTCACCACGCCATCCACTTCCCAGCCGTTGGCAGCCCGTCCGAATCCCTTATCTTCGATGTGCAACATTTTGGCGAAGGGGAGTTCGTAGTTGAAGCTGGTGACGAAGCGGTGCGTCCGGTCAAAGTCCGCCACAGCACGCTGTCTGCGCTGGTTCAAATAGTCCCCGAAGCCGAGCAATCCATTGAGTTCATCGGAGAACGATGAGCCAGAACTATTGTCGATCGTCTTAGAGTAGGTGTAGGCGGCCTGGAAATAGAGTCCAGCCGAGAACTGGTGGCGCAGAGTGGCCTGCAAAGAATGGTAGATAGAATTGCCAGATTGGGTCTGGAAAAAACCGCGGGAGTTGGCTAAGCCGAGGAAATTGACCGGTACGCGGGCATCCAGGTTGCTAGTGGTGCTGCCCGTGATGTCAATCGAACCGTCGGCATTCTGGGTTACAAACGGAGTCCCCGCGGGGACATTGACACCATTGCCGATTCGGGCAGGGATGACACATGGGCTGGCGGCAGTGCAGATCTGGCCGGGATTTACCGGAGCGCCTGTACCAAGCAAGGAAACGCCATGGGTGCCGACATAACCAATGTCCAGGACCCAATTCTTCACGAGTTCACGCTGGACCGTCAGGTTCCACGCTTCGGCATAGGGTGGGTGGAAGTTACGCTGAGGGAAGAAGTAGAAACCTTGCAGCGGGGCACCGGCAGCGTTGCCGGGAACATTCGAGAAAATGGGTGCACCTGGGGTGCAAGGTGCGGTGCAGTTGGGACCAGCAAATCCGATTAGAGAGGGCACGATCTGGTCATTTGGCAATGGGAAAGCCGAGGTCGGAAGCAGAGACGGGAATGGATTCTGCGGCGTCACCGTGAAGGGTGCGGCGCTGAGGGACTCGGCGAAGGGCAAACCGCCCGCCGTCTGTAGCAATGGTTGGTTGGAGACGCGCTGGTAGTAGACGCCATAGCCGCCGCGGACGACCGTTCTTGCATCGCCGAGGACATCCCAGGCAAAGCCGAGGCGCGGGGCGAAGTTTTTGTAGCTGAAGCAACTATTCAGCGTGCAATCGGTAACTCCGGGAGTGCCGACTCGAGGTGTGCCTGCCGGATGGACGATCGTTAGCGGTCCGGGGGTTCCATCGTCGTTTCCGGCGAAGTTGGAAAGGAAGTTATTTTTCTCATGGGCAGTACTGAGACCTTCCCAGCGCAAGCCGAAACTTAGTGTCAAATGGGGCAGGATTTTGTAGTCATCGTTGATGTAGGCAGCATAATCGGCTGCCCGGAAGTGGAAAGTGGCAAATCCAGCACCAGCCTGGGTTGTCGTAATATGCCCCAGGAGGAAATTCTGGAAGCCAAACAAAGAAGGATCGCCGGGCTGGAAAGCATCGGCTTTCGTGTTCGAAAAAGTAACGTTGCCGCGTTGGGCAAAGTTGTTAAAACGGTTCAATTGATACTGGCTGCCTTCGAAGCCAAGACGAATCAGATGCTTGCCTTTGGTAATCGAAAGGTCGTCACCCTCGTAGAATGTGTTGAAACCGCCGCCGCGGTTGTCATTGACGCCGGTACCTATCTGGAAAGCGCCTCCCCCTGACACCTGCAATCGGTAGGCAGCGGGGAATTGAGCCGAGTTTCCTCGCGTTGCACCGATATCCGTCAAGGATATCGGCTCGGTGGGATCCTGAGCAAAGAAGAAGTGGTTGAATCCCATGCGCATTTCATTAACCACGTTGGAAGTCAACGTATGGGACCAGCCAGCCTTGATGAAGCGGTTTGTTCCGGGAAGCACTTTGGCAAAGGGCAGCGTCGACGCGGTTCCGAACGGGTCCAGTGTGGCATTGTTTGAGAAAAAGGCTCTGCCGGAAAGCTTATCCTTCAAGCCTATCTGCTTGTCCACGCTGGTGATGAATTGATCGTCATTGTAACGGCCGATAGATGAAGAAGTTACGCGGGCGAGATTAACGCTGGTGACACCCGTAGTCGGATTGGTCGTGAGCCCCGGAGTTCCCGCAAGAGATGGAATGCAGAACGTGCCGTCATTGAATCCAGGGCACTTGGCGGCTGGCAAGTTCAGGAACTTCAAGGCAGAGGGGTCGATATTTGCGGCGGTGTAAGGCGTGCCCGCAAGGAAGTCCGCCGCGAGGGTGGCCGCATCGCGTGTGGCAGGGAGAACGGGAATTGTGGTGGAGAAGAATGTACCGGTAGAAATGCCGGAGGTGGCGCGGGTGCCCTGGTAGTCCATAAAGAAGAAGAAGTCCTTGATCAGGGGCACTTTACCGCCCAAGCCGGCGCCAAACTGGTTTTGCCGGAGGACTGGCCGGGGGTTGCCGCCTTGATTCAAGAACCAATCGTTGGCGTTCAGAACGTCGTTCCGGAAATATTCCCAAACGCTGCCGTGGTAGCCATTGGTGCCCGATTTGAGGTTGGCTTGGATATTGCCTCCGCCATTGCGCCCCTGCGAGGCATCGTAAAGGGAGGTCTGGGCCTTGAATTCTTCGACTCCGTATCGGTTGGGCAGAGGAACGTTATCCAGTTGGGGAAGATTGACGTCGTTGGTGTTAATACCTTCGAGTTCGACGTTATTGTTGACCGGGCGCTGGCCATTCACATTGATCGTGACGGCGCCGCGGCCAAGAGCGGTGGCGTTGAAAAGTTCCGTGTTCGCGCCAGCAGAGAGCGTAAGAAGTGTGAAGTAGTTGCCCGTAGCGAGAGGCAGGTTGTTGACGGTGTACGAGGTGATGGTTTGTCCGGTAGCGGCAGATGTCAGCTCTACAGGGACTAGGATTTCTGTCACGGTGACGGTTTCTGAAATCTTGCCGAGTTTGAGGGTGACAATGATGCTTGATGTTTCGGTGACGCGGACGACAACCTTTTCGGCTACGAATCTGGCGAAGCCCTGAGCTGTGACTTCAATGCGATAGTATCCGGGCCGGAGCAAGGCAATGTTGAAAACACCTGCCCCTGAAGAGGTGATTTCGCGTTCTTCAACCCCTGTTTCGACGTTGGTTACTTTGATATTGGCTCCCGCAACGACTCCCCCCTTCTCATCGGTCACGGTGCCGGTAATGGCGCCAGTCGAACCACCTTGTGCAAACAGAGAAACAGGGATCGCTAACGCAAGCAACAAACAAGCCACCACTAACTTGTTGAAGAAATGCATTGTCCCTCCTGAAGGACACCCCTATTGAGGTTAGGGGGTTCAAAATGTCCACGGAGGCCCGTCAAGACAGACCTTTCCCTGAGTCTATTTGCTATTGAAACCTGAAAACAGGCAACCGTAGTTGGTCGAAATTCGAGCAATTCAAATTCCAAAAAGCGTACAAAATCCAGGTGCAATATAATCAGTAGTTTGTGGGAGAAAGGATGGAGATTGCCCATCTTTAATCCAATGTTTGGGAGAAAGTTATGATTTTCTATAGAGCAACAAAGCCGGTGGAGTCCTCAAGCAATGCCTGATTAGCACAGTAACTGAAGAGTGGCCAGGGTGCTCTGATCAACACGAAATCAATCGAATTCAAACCAGGCAGCGCCTGAATCCAGTGGTAAACACCGGCGTTCCAGGCTTCATTCCGAAAAGTAAAGGAGCATAAACTGAAACAGCTTGCAGCGGAGTTCAGCTTTTCTACACCAAGCGCTCCTCCCTCAACCTATACATTCAAACTTGCCAGGACTTAATGCTCCGGACCTTCGTTTTGTGTTAGGCTCCTCGGCACCCGCTGACGGAGTTCGTCGTCCCAGCCGACGCAAAAACAATCATCGCCAGGTCCAGAGATGGAGGAGCCGAAGACTGCCCCCAAGGGGCGGGCTTCAGATCGCTTGGGCAGGTTTTTTCAAGAAGGAGGCATTATGAAGCTCACAGGGAAAAAGGCTCTTATCACAGGCGGTAACAGTGGCATCGGTCTGGCCACAGCCCGGCTTTTCATTGCTGAAGGCGCGCAGGTCGCCATTACCGGTCGCGACCAGAAGACGCTCGATGAAGCGGTGGCAGAACTAGGACCAAACGCGCGTGGCTATCGCGCGGACATCACTGTTGCGGAAGACCGCAAGCAGCTCTTCGCAACGCTGGCCAAAGATTTCGGGAAACTCGACATTGTGTTTGCCAACGCCGGCATCTCCGGCCGGACGCCCACTGGCTCGACCGACGAGGCCATCTTCGAGAAGGTGATCCACGCCGACCTTAACGGCGCTTTCTTTACCGTCAATTCCGCGGCGCCTCTGCTGAACGATAACGGCAGCATCATCTTTAATGGGTCGGTGCACAACTATCTAGGCCAACCGGGTGTAGCCGCATACGCAGCCGCAAAGGGTGGACTCGTGTCGATGGCGCGAGCGATTGCCGGGGACCTGGCCCCGCGCAACATCCGTGTGAATGTCGTCGCGCCGGGCTCGATTAAGACACCTATTTGGAAGCGCGGAGCCCGCGCCGCTATGTCCACAGACGCGTCCGACAAAGAAGAGAAGTTCTTCTCATCTGTAGTTCCGCTGGGCCGTTGGGGCGAGCCGGAAGAAATTGCAAAAGCCGTGCTGTTCCTTGCCTCGGAGGATTCCTCATACATCAACGCGGTCGAGTTGATGGTGGATGGCGGACTTACGGGTGCCCAGTTTGGAGCGCCCATTCTCCGCCACTGACAGCATAGAATTCCACCACAGTGAGGCATGGAACAGAAGAATCTATCAGGGGGAATACATGTCACATCACTTCGACACCAAACTGGCGCGGGAAGATCCAAGCCTCAACCTCTGCGACTTTTATTTATTTGATGGCCCCTCGGGCAAGACGGTGATGGCGATGACCGTGAATCCGGATGTGGGATTATCGGCTCCGGATACGCTTCATCCAGAAGGGCTCTACGCATTCCGGTTCGACCTGAACGGAGATGCGAGGGAAGAGGTTACGTTCAAGTTCAGGTTTGGTGAACCACGCCACGGAGACAGCAGTGAGCATACTCACATTCAGTCGTTTGTAGTGCGGAAAGCGACGGGTGACGATGCTCTTCGTGGTGACGCCGGAGAGAGTCTGGTTGAGGGTGAAACCGGTTCGGTCGCGACTGATTCGGATTTTCGTGCGTATGTTGGGATTGCTCCAGACCTATTTGCGGCAAATGCTGGATTCCACGCGTTTATGACTACTTTCTATAACGACCAGCGCTACGATGGGAACGCCTTTCTGCATCAGCAGAATCCCTTTGCGAGGCGGAATGTTACGGCAATTGTGCTGGAAGTACCGAGCGAACTGATTGGGAAGGGGAAAATCAACGCATGGGCGACGATCTCCCTCTTTGGCCATGCGCCGGAGGTACAAGTTTCGCGTTGGGGCCTGCCTATGGTTACGCATCTCTTCCTGAACGACCCGAGCGATCAAGAGGTAAAAGAACAATTCAATGCGTCGGTTCCGTCTGAAGATCTAGAGCGCTTCGCGAAGTCGATCGCGGATTTTGTGGAAAAGATGACGACCTATGCCGGTTCGGCGGCGGACCCGGGTGAATACGGGAAG
>DATHOY010000147.1:0-8921 GCA_035484435.1 Vulcanimicrobiaceae bacterium
TGGTGGACCGCTACATCGGGTCCAACCTCGCCCACCAGGTGGCGTTGGCAAAGCCGGAAAAGCGAGCGGAATTCCTGCGGTGGATCGAGCATCTGGAATATTCCGTCTACGGAATGCCGCGCGAAAGCCTGATCCTGTACCTGCGAGTGCCCCCGAGCCAGGCGCAGACGTTGGTAGCCAAGAAAACCGAGCGTAAATATACGGCGGCGAAACACGACATCCTGGAAAAAAATCTGCGGCACCTGGAAGACGCGGCCGAGATGTACGACATGATGTCGCGCAGCCGGCCCTGGGCTACGATTCAGTGCTTTGATTCCGGGAGCAACGGCTTGCGTATGCCGGAAGATATCGCGAACGAGTGCCTGCAAGCTGTGCAACCCCTACTGGAGAGCTGGAAAAAGGTCTGAGCGATGGGCTTCTCCGAATTTCTGGGCAACGAAGAGATGGTGACCGCTCTGCGTGGGGCGTTGCGGTCGGAGCGCGTGCCGCACGCTATGCTTTTCACCGGGCCGCGAGGCGTGGGGAAATTCACGCTGGCGCGAATGTTCGCGCAGGCGGCAAACTGCGAGCGATTGAAGGACGACTTCTGCGGGGAGTGCGCCACGTGCCAGCGCGTCGGGCAGCTCGCCAATTTGGAAGACCTGATCGCGCAGGGCTTGGCGGAGCGCGGCGAAAGCGCGGACGCTGCAACCGTGGAACGTGTGCCGCTGATCCTGCAGAGCCACCCGGATGTGTGGGTGATGGTGCCGGACCCGGTACGACTGAAGAGTCCGGTGGCACGGCCGGTGCTGCGCATCGGGCAACTTCGGGCGGTGCAGCGCGCGGCCTATTTTCAGCCGATGGGCCGGCGGCGGGTGTTTATCCTGGACGGCGCGGAGACGATGCGCGCGGACGTTTCGAACGTTTTCCTGAAAATTCTGGAAGAGCCGCCGGGTTCGGCGACGCTTATTCTGACCGCGCCTTCGCCGTTCAACCTGCTGCCCACAATCGTTTCGCGCTGCATGCAATTTCATTTTGCGCCGCTGCCGCAGGACGAAGTGGAAAGCATTCTGAAAGCAAAAGGCACGCTGAAACCTGCCGAGATCAAATTGGCTGCGCAACTTTCCGAGGGCAGTCCGGGCCTGGCGACCGAAATGAATGTGGAAGCGGTGGTGGAGCGGCGGCGGGCGATTCTACGGATTTTGGAACATGCCGCGCGTGGGCAGGGGTTCTCGCAACTATTCGCGGCCACCAATCAACTCGCAAAGGATCGAGAGTCTTCGTATGAGGATCTGCTGGCGGATTTCTATGGACTTCTTTCCGACCTGCTGGAAATGACCGCGGGACTGAAGTCGCCGCAACTTCGCAATCCCCATCTGGCAAGGGAAATTCAGGCACTGGCCCACACGGTGAATTCAGATTGGGTGATGCGCGCAATTTCCGGAGTTGACGAAATGGCGGCAGGCGCGCGCCGAAATCTGAACCGCCAGCTTGGAATGGACGCGCTGGCGGCGTCGCTGTCACCCGCCGAAGCCGGCTCCCCGTCCCGGCGATAGCGCGTCTATCTTTATTTCGTTTGCCGCGTCATAATAAACGAAACCCAACGCCCGCGCATTGCATCACACGGTATGAATCTTGCCAATTCGGTTAAGGAGTAGTCATGGTGAACCGCCGCATGTACCGTCCCAGTTTTGCGGACGTCAAGGAACAGGCGCCTCCCCGCGCCTTACACAACGGGCCCTCGCACAATAACAACGGGCCGGTTCCAAGCAAAAAGCCTGCGCCGCCCGAGGTGACCCACGCGGAGAACTTCTATTGGGTCAAGCAGATGCAGGGGCGCACGCCGATGGTGGTGGTGATGGAATCGGGCGAGGAACTGCGCGGAGCCGTGGAGTGGTACGACCGTGAATGCATAAAACTGACACGCAACGGCGCACCGAATCTGATGGTCTTCAAGCGCTTTATCAAGTATGTCTATAAGGACGGCGAAGAGTCCGCCCAGGGCGGCGACGAGTAGCCGCTACTTCCTCAGGGTATTGCCCCCGGCCGCTGAAAAGGTGAGCAGTGCTTTTGCCGCCAGCGTTCCAGTCTCGTTGAAAATCTCACATTCGGTGACAATGAAGTTGCGCCCCTTGCGCAGGACACGGGCATCAGCTTTAACGCGGCCACCCGGCACCGGCTCCAGATAATTGATCTTCAGTTCGAGAGTGGCGATTTCCACGCCTTTGGGAACTACCGTGTAGGCCGCGATTGCGGCGGTGGTGTCGGCGAGCGCGGCGAGGATTCCACCGTGGACAACGCCGTGAATCTGTTTGTGGCGCGGACGCACGTCCAGGCGGAAAATCGCGCGGCCGTCGTGCACGCTCTCGACGTCGAAACCAAGGAGTTCGGTGGAGTCGCTCTCCTTTATTCGGCGGCGAACCATCTCGGTTACCTGCTTCTCTTGCGCGGTCATTTTTCGCGACATTCGTGAGGGCCTTTCTCAGTAAGCGGTTACTCCGCCGTCCACAGGGATCACGGTTCCGGTCATCCAGGAGGATTCGTCGGACGCCAGGAAAACGGCAAGGCCGGCGACGTCATCCGGCTTGCCGAAGCGGCCGAGGGGAATGGAGGCGAGGCGGCTTTCGCGGGCCTGGCGGCCGGCCTCGGTTTCGGCGAAGAGGTTCCGGGTCATGTCGGATTCGACGATGGAGGGGCAAAGGCAGTTCACGCGGATTTGGTCGTGGGCGTGATCGAGGGCCATGGCGCGGGTGAGCATGGAGACGGCGCCCTTAGAGGCACAATAGGCGGCGCGATCGCGGATGGCGACGATCCCGAGAACGGAGCCGACGTTGATGATGGAGCCGCCACCGGCGCGGCGCATGGCGGGCAGCGCGGCACGCGACATCAGGAAGGGTCCTTTTATGTTGGTGGCCATTACATGGTCCCAGTCGTCTTCCGCGATGGTTTCGACGGTGGAGACGCTGAGCGCCCCGGCATTATTCACCAGGATATTCAATTTCCCAAAAGCGTCTTCGGCGGACTCGACTGCGCGAATGGTGTCGGCGGCTTTTGTAACGTCGCATTCAAGTGCCAGAGCGGAACAGCCCGTGTCTTCAATTAGGCGTAGGGTCTCTTCGAGCTTGTTTTTGCGGCGTCCGGCGACGGCGACCTGGGCGCCTTCGCGAGCAAAGGCTAGGGCCATGGCCTGCCCGATGCCGGTTCCCCCGCCGGTAATCAGCGCACTTTTCCCTGCCAGGCGTGTCACGTTCTCTCGTCCCCCTACGTCTAATCGGTGTACCATGCCGCAGGCAACATGGTACGCCAGTTTGGCGGACGAATCGTTTCACACATCATCTATGCGCATCGGTATTACAGGGTATCCCACCTACGGTGGGTCGGGAGTGGTGGCAACGGAGCTTGGCCAGGAGCTGGCCGCTCGGGGCCATGAGGTGCATTTCATCACCTATGCCCCGCCAATTCGGATGAATCCTAATGATCCGCGAATTCATTTCCACCAGGCAGAGGTGGTTTCCTACCCGTTGTTTGACCATTCCCCTTATACGCTTTCGCTAGCCGTGAAGATGCTGGAAGTGTTTGAGAAGGAAGCGTTGGACATTCTTCATGTCCATTACGCGATTCCGCATTCGGTGAGCGCGCTGCTGGCCCGGCAGATGGCGGCGCCGCGGCGGCTGCCGTTTATTACCACCCTGCACGGCACGGACATTACGCTGGTCGGCAACAACCCGAACTTTTTGCCGATTACGCGGTATTCGATTGAGCAGAGCGACGGGGTGACTTCGATTTCGCGCTATCTGCTGCGGCAAACGATTCAGGAATTTGGGATCAAGCGGCCAATTGAAGTGATTCCAAATTTTGTGAACTGCGACCTGTATGTGCGC
Organism: Vulcanimicrobiaceae bacterium; assembly: GCA_035484435.1. Lineage (GTDB taxonomy): Bacteria > Acidobacteriota > Terriglobia > Acidiferrales > UBA7541 > Acidiferrum. Next base: position 3,861 of record DATHOY010000147.1, read on the forward strand.
AAGCCTGACCCGAAACTGCGGGCAAAGTGGGCGCCGGACGGCGAGCCGATCCTGATGCACCTTTCGAATTTCCGGCCGGTGAAGCGCATTCTGGACGCGATCGAGATTTTCGCGCAGGTGCGCGAGAAGATGCCCGCGAAGCTGGTGATGATCGGAGACGGCCCGGACCGCGAGCCCGCGGAAGCCTTGGCGCGCACACGCGGGATCGAAAACGACGTGTTGTTCCTGGGCAAACAAAACGGGATTAAGGAGAAGCTGGGGCAGGCGGATTTGTTTCTGCTGCCTTCGACGCTCGAATCCTTTGGTCTCGCGGCGCTTGAGGCCATGGCGTGCGAGGTGCCGGTGATTGCGACGAATGCCGGCGGTGTTCCGGAAGTCGTCGAGGACGGCGTGGACGGCTACCTGGTGGAACCCGGCGACGTGAATACAGCGGCGAAGCATGCGATTGACCTGCTTTCGCGGTCCGACCGCGGCCGCGAGATGGGGCAACGCGCTCGCATTAATGCGAAGAAGAAATTTTGCGCCAACGACGTGATTCCCATGTACGAAAATTATTACGAGCAAGTCCTCGCCAGCGAAAGCCGCACGCTGACGGGCCCCCTCCCTAAGCAGATCAGCTGGGCTCAATCTCCGTGAACGGAGACCGGAGCAGGCCGCGAGTCGCGCGGCCGCATAGTCTGGTCCCAGGTTGCGCGAATGGATCTCAGCAGCGCCGGATAGATAATCCATTCCCGGAACGGGTCGATTAACCCCATGTAGAATCGCGTAATCCATGAGCTCTGGCGCACATACACTGCAAAGTAGAACCGATATCCATCAGTCCTTTCCACAAGCGCACTGAGGGCCGCCGCATGTACGGTACGATTGTGTACTTCAAGCAGTTGTTCGTTTTCGAAACGATAGACAACGCGGAACAATCCTTCCTGCGTTCCAACTGGGACAAGAGAACGAGCGCGATCCTCGGGCGTAAGGCGTTTTGCAAACGCGGCTGCTACGGCATGCCGCGGCTCTGCCTCAAGTCGAAAAATGCGTCCAAGAAAGAGTCGAAAACGGAAGAGCGCGCGAGCCACCGTTGGAAGCCTGGCGATTTCACTCTGATAATTCCGACGAAAAAATTCAGCAAGGGTGATGCCGCTACGGTACGCAGGCAGGTCCACCGCCCAGACGTCGTGTAGAGGAACGCCGGCAAGAAACGCATGCACGCGAAGCTGCACCGCGTAAAACTCGGTTGGAGAAATCTTTGGCATCTTTTCTTCTTCGCTTCTGTCCCTGAACCCCACCGAATAGCCGCAAAAAAGGATTTAATTCCGGTCAGCGTCTGCTTCAGCCAGCGCCTTTACGTGATTGAAGACACGGTTGTGGATGCTGTGGATGATTGCGTCGGTCCAAAGGCGCCAGTATTGGCCGGGCCACATTTTGTTCTGATAGGTGGTGGTACCCTCGAGGCGGGTGCCTCCGTTTGGCAGAGAAATCAAGACAAAGTCGGCGCGTTCCGGCTGAAAATCATGGTCTTCCAGGTGACGGACATGGATATTTTTGTAGGGTGAGGTTTCTTTCATCAGAAGCGGTTCGTTGGAAACAGAGAACGCAAAGTGTTTGCCCGGCTCCCAGGCAAGAATGGGTTCCTTGAAGCTGCCCGTGGAAAATCGGCATTCCCTGTCGGCGGTCAGGCCCTCGCCGGTGATGCGAGCTTCGATGGGATACGCGATGCCGAGGCGGAAAGGCCACTCGGTGGCGGCGGGCAGTGAAGGAAACGCGATCAGCCGCTTCCAGACTACTTCGGGAGGCGCGGCGATCTCGATTGTTGTGTGCACTTGGAATCTTGGAACGGGCGGAGGGGCAACGTGTTCGACGCCGAACATGACTGGCAAGGAAACGAGCATCACCGCGAACATGGAAGGCGTGGCCTGTGGCGAGTTGGCGCGGCCGTGAATGTGCATAGCGAGGAGGCCGCCGAAGATGGCCACCAGCCAAGCCAGCGGCGCGGCCATCAACAGGCAAACGATCCCTTCGACGGCGATGGCGGTGATGCCTAATCCAGTCAACAGCAGGGAGAGGGAAACGACAGATACGACGTCGTTCGAATTCGTCTCTTGGGTGCGACTATAAATCATGACTGCCAGATAACCCATCACAAAAGGCAAGGAGATGAAGAGCGTCAGGCCGTAATTGCCTACAAGGCGCAGGGCGCCCCATGTAACCAAAACACCCAGAAGGGCGGTTATCACGACGGCAGCCGCCGCGCTTCCGGTACGAGTTGTTGGCCAATATGGAGAAACTGGCCGCGTTCCCGGCGCGCCCTGCGAGGCCTGGTTGTAACCGGTTTCATCGGTGGGCAGAACAACCAGGATCGCGAAGAAGAGCAAATTTATTACAGGTGCGAAAAATAAAATCGTCGGCCACAAAGGCTGGCCGGCGTCGCGAAGGCGTTTGAGCGTCATGGTGACGCCAATCCAGATGAACGGAAGCGCGGTGATCAGCAGAATCAATAGTAATTTCTTTTCGGAAGAATCGAGTGGAGAGAACCGGGCCGCGTTTGCAAGCGGTGCCAGATAGTTCAAGACATCCCAGTTATAGCCGAACTTGTACGCGATAAATCTGTCGAGATTGTGCTTAATCGCCAGACCGAAAATTCCAAAGAGCGCGTAAGTTCCGCGGCCAACTTTTCCATCCCATTGCCAGAGGCTTTTGAAAGTCATGGCGATGATTGCTCCTTGGGGTAGTGTTAGCGGAAATTGTTAGACCTTACGGGGAATGGCGCACTCGGTTCGGCCTGCGGCGGCGCAACTGCGTTGGGCGGCGACCCAGCGGTAGCCGGAGTGCAGCAGGTTCATCGCGCCGGGGAGTTTTGCGAACCAGGCGAGCGGGCGCGCCCACCAGATTTCTCGCGCGACGGCTACGACGGCATCGGCGCCGCCGTATTGCTTGCCGTCGGAGAGTAGGAATCGCAACTCCATCAGGAGCGCTTCCCTGTTCATGCCGAGGAGGGCTCCTACGCGGGGATCTTGCAGCGGAGCTACCGCCATGCCGCGGCGTGCCAGAATCGGCGCGATCCAGCGGGCTAGACGAATGCAGAAACGGCATTCGGCGTCGAAGAAAAGCCAGCCTTTGGCGTGGCGTCCTTTTCCGTCGGTGTATTCGTTTGTCAGCGAAATCATGGTGTGCCTTTTCTCCGCGGAACTCTGTGCTTTCTGCGTCTTGCGCCTCAGACGGCTTTCTTCTTGTCGCTGCCAAGGAGGGTGATGACTTTGCCGCGCAGTTTGCCCACACCTTTCAGGGCGCCAACGGGCATGCGGAGGATTTCTTCGAACAGGCCGCTCATAACAGTGAGGAAGTCGAGCATGCTCTCCAGGCGCTCGCGCGTGTAGGCGTCTCCAGCCGGCGCCGCCTTAATTTCCTGCACGCATTCGGCAAGGACCCGCAACGTCGGATCGATCTCGCGGCGTTTGCGTTCCTCGGAGACCGTGCGGAAGATTTCCCAGACGTCTTTGGTGGTCTGAAAGTGATCGCGGCGGTCGCCGAGCACGTGAACCAGGCTGACGATGCCCCAGCCCTGCAATTCGCGGAGGCTGGTGCTGACGTTGGAGCGGGCCACGGAGAGCGTGGTCGAAATCTCATCCGCGGGCAACGGATGTGGCGAAAGGAAAAGCAAAGCGTGCACCTGGGCGACGGTGCGGTTGATGCCCCACTTGGTGCCCATTTCGCCCCAGTGGAGGATGAATTTCTGGGCTACGGGAGTGAGTGTTGATTTTGTTGTGTCAGTCATTTCTGTTATAACAGAATATACAGAATTGGCATGCGGGTGTCAAGGGCTTTTTTGGACGCTTGGTGGGAGGTGGTTTAGGCGCAAAAGCGGGAGCTTTGCTCCCGCACTCAAAAGGGGCTAGAACACGCTGACTTCGGGGATAGCGGGGGCCAGTTCGGGGACGTCGATGCGGATGGTGGTTCCCTGCCCTTCGTGGCTTTCTATGTCGAGTTGGAAATCTTCGCCGTAGAGGACGCGCAGGCGCTCGCGGACGTTGCTGAGGCCAATGCCTTCGACGTAGACGTGGGGCATTTTTTCTTCGGAGATGCCGACGCCGTTGTCGGCAATTTCGATCTGCAGACGGCCGTTTTTGCTGGTGGTGCGGAGGAGGATGCGGCCGCCTTCAAGCTTTGGCGCAAGGCCGTGTTTGAGGCTGTTTTCGACCATGGGCTGCAGCAGCATGCTGGGGATGAAGGTTTCGAGAGTCACTTCGTCGATTTCTTTGACGATGTCGAGGTTGTCGTGGCCGAAGCGGGCGACTTCGATATCGAGGTAGTCGTCGATGAAGGAGAGTTCTTCGCGCAGGGGCACGAAGGTTTCGTGCTTGCGCAGCAGGCGTCGGAGGATGTTGCTGAGCTTCAGGACCACGCCGCGGGCGGAATCAGGGTCGATGCGGATGAGCGCGGAGACTGTGTTGAGCGTGTTGAAGAGGAAGTGCGGATTGATCTGGCTGGAGAGGGCATCCATCCTGGCGCGCAGCAGGAGCTGCTGGTGGCGCTCGAGGTTCATCTCGATGCGGGTGTTGTTCCAGATTTTTAGGGGCGAGGCGACGGACATCAGTGTGGCGATGAGGACCAGGGCGAGTTGCCAGTTCCAGTGAGGATCGAGGGCGAAGAGCCATTTCGGCCTGGTGGCTTCGACGAGCGCGACGCGGCCGAGTTCCAGGCCAACGCAGGTGAGAAGCGGCAGCATCTCCCACATGATTTAGGTGTCGCGGATCATGCGCATCAGCGCCTTGGGAATATTCAGAAAGGTGAAGGGGCCGAAGTTCCAGAGCGCTTCCTTATCGGGAATTACCTGGCGGATCAGGCCACCAAGCAATCCGGCGGTGGCGGCGGCGGGCATGCCGAGCCATTCGTGGGCCATCAGCGCAGGGATGGTGATGATGGCGCCGCCGATGGGGCCGACGACGCGGCCGCCGAGCAAGCCCATCAGGAACGCGCCTTCGAGAGAGAGATCGGCGAAACGGTAATAGGGGCTGACCAGGCGGAGGGTGACGCCGACGATGAGCGGCGGCGTCATGAAGAGCATCAGCT
>DATHOY010000148.1:0-7567 GCA_035484435.1 Vulcanimicrobiaceae bacterium
GCTTCTGCCAGCAGCGCCTTGCTCTTTCCCGGTCCGGCCGCCCCGCCAAACAACCGGTATTTCGCTCGCGATTTGTGAAAGAGTTCTTGCTGATGGAATGGCGTATACCAGTTCCGAACGAGCGCTAGGATATCCTCCATCCGCTTCTTGTCCTGGCGCTGACTCTGCGCTCTCTGCTTGCCCTGAGCGAATCACGCGAGTGCGTCTCTGCGTTCGATTCCCACTACTGCGCCCGCAGCTTTTTCCCGACAAAATAAGCCGCCAGTCCCCCAACCAGCGCCACCGCCGCCGGCCAGTGCCGCAGGCTGAGCACCACTCCGCTCACCATCGCCGCTACTCCCGCGATCTGCGAGATTTCTCCAATAAACACCACTTTTGCGTTCGTTATCATCGTTCCTCCTCAATCTCGTTCGGGCCTCGGCAAACTCCATCCGATTGCCGCTCCGCGTTCCTCTTCTTTCCCGCCTGCATGCTTTCCAAATGCCAATTCCACCCACAGCTCAAATGCTCGCAATCGCACCTTCTCGTCGTCAGACTTCAGCAATCCTTGCATCACTCCCACCAACTGCACTCCCTCATCCACCGCCTTCGTAAAAGCCCACGCCGTTCCCGGCATCTCCTTCAGCGGTATCAGCTCGCTAACCGGACAATCCTTGGGCGGTGCCCACTGTTCTTTTCCTGGAATAGGAGCGCGCTTCGTTTCACTGCCGCCGCCGTCTGCCGAGCCACCGGACGTCTCGCGGTCCGCGGGGGATGCGGCGGAGGTGCGCGCACTCCCGCCAGCGGTTATTCCGCTTCCGTCGTCAGACCCAGCACACAGCTCCAGCGATCGCGATCTCGCCCGGCCTGCACGTTTGCGCGCTCCCCTTGCACGTGAGTTTCCGCCGCTCACGTGCACCTCTCCGGATAGCGGACCACTCAATATCCGGAAAGTATGAATCCCGCATCGAAATGCCACAGCCATCCAGCACCTCCGACCAGCCTGTAGCTCAGGCCTTCAGGCCTGAGGGTTTCCCCAACCCCACCTCGCACCTTGCCGTCAACGCCCGCCGCCGCACCCGGCCCTTCCCTCTCCGCCCACTCCGCAGTGGTTTCTCCTCATACAAAGTCACCGCTTCATCCCTCACCTCCGCATGCATCAACGCCCCCAGCACCGCCCCCTCAATCGCCCGCGCATGCCGCGAGCAAAATCGCGATCCCTTCTCCGCCAGCCGAACACACGGCACCCAGGCGCTCCGGCTCCCCGCAATCGCCTGATACGCCCAACACCTCTTCATTTATTTTTGTTCTTTGCGGCGGCCGATTTTCGGATCAGCGCCCATGGAGTCTCTTCTTTTGAGTGCGACAGCGAAGCTGCCACCTTTACGACGTCAACCAAACCACCAAAACAACCAATCGCCACAAATTCCTGATTACCCCGATCCCGTTTCCTGCTCTCTGTTATCTGTTATCTGCTGCCTGCTCGCTCTCATCTCCTACTGCACCACCACGCTAAAGCTGGCAGGCGAACCGGGCGCGCCCCCCGCAGTAGCAGTAGATCCGTTTGGGCTCGATTCCGTCCCGTCCGCCATCTGCGCCGTCGCCGCAAATGTGTGCACGCCCGACTTCAGCGTCACCGCCCCACTGGTCCCGGTAATCCCCGTAACCGCCGAATTTGCCCCGCTGGGCGCGGCAATCGACAACAGCTTCGCCGGCGTCCCTCCACCCGTAATGTCATAAATGTTGAACTGCTTCACGCAATGCTGCGACCCCGCCCCAACCGTCGCCACGGACCCCAAGACCGCAGCCAAACTCAACAAAACGAATCTCTTCATCCCTCTTCTCCCCATCCGAACCTCTGTGAACTCTGAGGCAACTCTGTGCCCTCAGTGGTAAAGCCTTTTCCTTCTTTTCTCCCACCCCAAAAACAAAAAAGCCCCGGCAATTTGCCGAGGCCAGCGACACTTCTCTACGCTGCACAGTATACCACTTATTTAAGTATTGTCAAGGGGAATCCACTCCTTCCCTTAAATTATTTTCCCGTCCCACTTCCCCATCCCGCAGTTCCATTCCGGGAACCCGCCCTCAATCCATTACTCCACCCCACTCAAATATTTCATCCTTCCTTCGCTTGACATCCTCATCCCACAGGCGCACCTTGAAAGTGTTGCAACCCGCCCTTGGAAGGTGACCCCCGATGCCTTTCTTCTGTCATCAAGTCAGCTACACCACAGACGCCCGCAACCGGCTTCTCCACGATCCATCCGATCGTTTGGCGGCCATCCGCAACCCTATCGAACAACTCGGCGGCAAGCTCCAATCCTCCTTCTTCGCGCTCGGCGCCTTCGATGTTCTCGTCATCTCCGAATTCCCCCACGAAGTCTCCCCTGCGGCCTTCTCCGTGGCCTTTTCTCAGGGAGGCGCCATTGCCAACATTCACACCATCCCGCTTCTCCCCGTAACGGAAACTCGCGATGTCCAGACCGACTCTGCACTGCCGCGCTGGCCACTCCGCTCCGGCTTCGCCCTGGCCGCTGCCGCCGGCCGCTAATTGTTTTTGAGTGCGGGAGCGAAGCTCCCGCTTTTGCGGAGTAGCCCAGTTCGCACAAACTTTACTGGCAAGGAGAAACTAGAATTTCAAGCACGCTTTTCGCTCCCCTTCTGTAAACCGGGGAGCCGCAAAGCATCGGGTTCAGCCAGAGTGAGCGCAGCCGCCAACGCTGCGCCCTCAAATTCAATCTGGCCGGGTGCGGATCCACGTCGCTGATTCCGCCCCGATAACTTCTCTCCGCAATGAATCCGGTGCCGAGGGGCGCAGCCGCTGACGATAAGGAGAGTATCGCGTTGCGCCCCTCTTTTTTTGAGTGCGGAAGCTCAGCTTCCGCTTTTACGACCTAACCCCACCACCCAAGCAGCCAACAATCACCGGCGCACCATCACTGTCATCCCGACCGGAGGCCCGCGTCGTTTGAGGGCCGAAGTGGAGGGACCGTGGCAAGATCAAAACGTCCCTCCAACCGTCGATACGACCGCTTCTCTCTTCTCCTCTGCTAAACTTTCCCCATGCCCGTTCCGCAAGACTCCCCTCGGCTAGTCAACATCCGCCTCCACCCCATCAAATCCCTCGACCCCTTGTACGTCCCCGAAGCCCGCATCAGCCCCTCCGGTGGCCTAGCTCTCGACCGCGCCTGGGCCCTCTACTCCGTCGACGGCAAATGGGTCAACGGCAAGCGCACCCAAGCGATCCATCTAATCCGCGCCAGCTATTCCCCCGGTCTCCGCGAAGTCACCCTCTCCGTCCCCGGCGACCGCCGCGAAATTCCCACCCGCACTTTCGCCTTCCCCGGAGCCCACGATGACGCCGCCGAATGGTTCAGCGTCTTCTTCGACCAGCAAATCATCGTCCGCTACTCCGAAAACGGTTTCCCCGACGACACCGTAGCCAGCGGCCCCACCATCGTCTCCACAGCGTCACTCGAATCCGTGGCCAATTGGTTCGGGCCAATGCCGCAAGGCTTTCCGGGTATCTCGGTAAACGAAGCCCGCGAACGTTTCCGCGCCACTCTCGAAATTAACGGCGTCCCCGCCTTCTGGGAAGATCAACTCTTCGGCGAAGACGAACGCAGCGTAGTCCGCTTCAAAATCGGCGAAGTAAATTTCGAGGGCAGCAATCCCTGCGCCCGCTGCCCCGTCCCCCCGCGCAATCCCCAAACAGGCGAAATCCTAGAAGGCTTCCAAAAGCGCTTCACCCAACTCCGCGAATCCACGTTACCGCCCTGGTCCCCCCGCTCCCGCTTCGACCACTTCTACCGCCTATCCACCAACACCCGCGTAGCCCCCTCCGAAACCAACAAACTCCTCCGCGTAAGTGATCCCCTCCAACTCTCTTAATTCCTATACGCTGATCTTTTAAGCCAGCCCTCTTGGGTCACCGTTCCAACGCCAGGCCACAATTGAACTTGAGGGTGCCCCATCCTTCGCGCCTTTTGCGAACTCTGCTCCATCCCGCGGTGTTTGCGGGATGAACGGTGGGTTCTTACGATCGAACGGCGACCAATCTCCTCTCTTCAATCTGTGGACTCGGAGTTCTAGTCAGCAGTCCGAACAGCCCAATCAAGTCGGCTCGGAACTAATCTCCCCATCCCGGTGTCCAATGAAGAGCCTATGTACATGACCTTGGAAGTCCTTAACCCCCGTTTCTTCTGGACCCAACTTCCACTTCTCGGCAAGTTCTATGTTCTCTTTCTTTGCGCCGTCGCCCTCTACACACTTTTTTCGTCGGTGCGAATCATGTTCCGCTTGAATTCGCTCGGACGGCAGCACGGCACCGGAGCGCATGTGCAAAGTTCATACACATTCGCGTTCTTGCGAAATAAATCCGACAACCTGCATCAACTAATCTTTCTCGCCACTCTTCTTTTCGGCCTGACCTTCTTCTTTCAATTTCCCGCAATCTTCCTCACCCTCGGCAATTCCAAATCTTTTCCGTGGAGTCAATATATTGAAAACCTGGCTGTTCACATCGCATTCGCGACCGATGTCCTCTTCGTCCTTCTCTTCCTTCATTCCGCCCAATGGCTCGTCTCAGCCCGCGTTCGTGCCGCAGAAATTCGCCTCACTCCTCCCCATTAAAATACCTCCGCGGAGGAAACATCCCCCTTTTGAGAATCTCCGCCCCGCACCGTCTCCGGATCTCCTCCGACCAGTTCACCCACCCGCGCTCGCTCAATCCCAAAAAATGTCGCGCCCTGTCATACGGCGTCAGCCCCAAATAGTACAAACGGAACAGAACCATCCTCGACGCCCACTCCGGCCCCTCCAGTGCCGCCTGCCCCGCCAATGCAAAATCCGCCACCCAATCTTTCATCTTCGGCCGCACGTCCGGCCGCCACGAGTACTTCGTTTCCATCTCCATATTCAGCGCGGCAATCCCCCGCTTTGACTCCATTACTTCCCGCGCCCCTCGATACACTTCCCAGCAAACATCAAAAGCCATCTCCGGTTTTACGCTCATCGCCCCTCCGCTTTGAGTGCAACAGCGAACCTGCCGCTTTTACGGTCGACCCGTCATCGACCAACTCCAATCCCGCCCAACCTCGTCCCCAGTCATTACTTCCTTACTTCCCTACCTCTTTCCCTTCTTCCGCTAGCCTGTATTCCCACACCACCTCTTCCTTCACCCACTCCCTCCTCCGCTTCTCCACCACCCACCCGCCGTACTTCGCCTTCCGCAAATGCCGCAACTGTGCCGATATGCTCGCCGGCGGAAACTTCGTCTTCCCAGCCAGCTCCGCCAATGTCACCCACGTCTCATACTGGGAAGCCAGCCGCAGTACTGTTAGCAGCGTCTCCCGTTGCGTCACTCCCGCTCGATCCATCCCGCTGTCCGTTCTTCCGGTCGGCAAAGCCGCCGCCTCACCTATCTGTTCCTGGCTCATCGCCCACCTCCTCCAGCAGCTCTCCGTCCCCCTCTTCGAAGTCCTCCTCCCAAGCGCTCCGATCCGGGTTCTCATAATCCCCGGCGCACCCGCTGCAGGCCCGCACGGAGATTTCCTCACTTTCCACATTTTTCCACAGCCTAGTAACTCTACGATTACTAGTAATCACAGAATGGATACTGTTACGGTACCCTTCGTTATACGTTACCCAAGTAGAACGGAGGCCCCCGTGAACACCTATCGCACCCAACCGCCGTGGTAGTTCCTTCTCACCGCTTCCCGCAACACCCTGCAAAGCTACGAACTCTCCCGCCTCGGTCACGCGGCCAATCTCCGCAAGGAGATCTCTTCCCTGCTCGACCAGTGGCTCGACGAAAATGCCAACGCCATGGTCGCTCGCTGGCTGATCGAGCAGCGCGAGCGCACGGTTCTTGCCTCGCAAGCGCAACAGGCAACGGACACGGCCGCCTCCGACCCCGCGCCCGCAAACGGCCATTCTGTGTCCGATAATCTTTTGGCGGATCGATCCGCTCAACCAAACGGTTCGCATCGCCGAGTTTGACCTTTCGCCGCTTCTTCGTGGCGAAAGCCTTACGGTTTCTTCGATTTTGTCCGGCGAGCTCCGCGCCCCGCATGGACGGAAAGGTGCGCTCCCAGCAAGCCTCTCTATGCGCCCGACAGCCCTCTTCCCCAGCGGCCCAGCCGCCGCCCCGCAACCCTGCGGTCCAACGAACCTCACTCCCAAGCCCGCGTCAGCATTCCTCACAACTCACCTCGCCAACTTACGTCTTGGACCCTGTATATTTTTTAGAGGACTTTCTGGGCCGTTTCTTAACTCTGTCATCCCGACCGGAGCGGCCGGCATTTTCTTGCGCGCCGTAGTTCGGTGCGCCGGCCGTGGAGCGGAGGGACCGTGGCAAGGTCTTAGCGATTCGCAACCCGATGAGGCAGTCGTAATTTCGCGGCTTGTCACGTTCTTCTCCTCCTCCCAAAAACAAAAAGCGCCCCGATCCCTCGGAGCGCTTTTCCAATTTCAACTTTCTATCTTCTAATTTCTAATTTCTAAACCTTCTGTATCGCCGGCAACTCTCCCTTGGTGTTCTCCAGCATCTGCTCTTTGCGGTAAATCAGCGAATTGATGTCATACGTCGCCAGCTCAAATCCATGCCCATGTGTAATCGCATCCGTAGGACAAGCCTCTACGCAGTACCCGCAGAAAATGCACCGCGAATAATCGATGTTGTAAACCTTCGCATACCGCTCGCCCGCCGAAATCCGGCTCGTTTCCGTATTCTCCGCCGCCTCAATGTATATGCAGTTTGCCGGACAGGCCGCCGCGCACAAGAAGCATCCCACGCACTTCTCCAGGCCTCCCTCATCCCGATGCAGCACATGAATCCCACGATACCGAGGCTGGAAATGCACCGGCTCGTGCGGATAATTCTCCGTCACCGTCTTCCGGAACATATTCTTCCAGGTAACGGCGAACCCCTTCACCAGCGCAACAGTAGTCTCTGCCATTTCCCCAATTAAATTCGCCATAATCCCTTGTAGTGGCCGAACTTCAGATCGGCCACTCAAAACCCCAGAATCCTGCCCCGCAAGTCTACCAAACCACCGCCACTCCCGCCAAACCGTGAATTCTCTATGCCCTCTGCGTTCTTCGACTGTGAACTCTGCGTGAAATCCTTCTTTTCCTTGGCTTACTTCAACCCCTCCACAATCTGCTTCCCATGAAATCTTCCATTCTCAATAAATATCTCTCCCGTATGCCGCCCCGCCACCACTACGCCCGCCAGGTAAATCCCCGCCACATTGCTCTCCAGTGTATTCGGATCCAGCGACGGCCTCCGGCTCTCCGGATCCAATCGCACTCCGAGCGCCTCAATAAAATCGTAATCCGGGTGATAACCCGTCAACGCAAACACCTGTTTTGCTGCCAATTCCTGCACGCCCGCATCGTTCTCCACCACAATTCCCTCGCGCACAATCTCCTTCACCCGCGTGCTGAAGAGCGCCTGAATCTGCCCCGCCTTGATCCGGTTCTCAATATCCGGCCGCACCCAATACTTCAGCGATTGCCCCAGATCCTTCGATCGCACCAGCAGCGTCACCCGCGCCCCATTCCGATACAAATCCAGCGCCGACTC
>DATHOY010000149.1:0-39003 GCA_035484435.1 Vulcanimicrobiaceae bacterium
GCGATACTGTTCGGAGTTTTCTCAAGCTGCAAAAAATAGCTTAGTTTTGGCTTAAGCTCAGCTCTCTTGCTCATGTCCAGGTCATAAACACGCTGGCACTCCTTTCGACGGGGGAGGGGTCATGCGGGTCGCTACGTCGATTGGACACGGAAGCGGGGGCCCAGATGAAAGAGCTGGTTGAGGAGATTGCCAAGGCCTTGGTGGATCATCCGGAGGGCGTGCGAGTGAATGCCGTAGAGGGCTCTCAGGTGACCGTCCTTGAATTGCGAGTTCACCCGGAAGATCTGGGCAAGGTGATTGGGCGCCAGGGGCGCACGGCCAAAGCCATCCGTACGCTACTGGGCGCTGCCGGAATGAAGCTGCGCAAGCGCTTCACGCTTGAGATACTCGAAGATTGAATCCCTCCATGGAAGAGCAGGACTGGGTGCTGGTTGCGCGCATTATTCGTCCGCGCGGCAACAAGGGCGAAGTTCTGGCCGAATTGTTCACGGATTTTCCCGCCAGGCTTTCCTCTCGCCTGCAGATTTTCCTGCGGCACAACCAGAGCGAACCGCACGCGATCGGTTTGCAGAATTTCTGGGTAGACCGCAATCACCCGGAGCATGGGATTTTTCATTTTGAGGGCTGCTCCTCTATTAATGAGGCGGAGAAATTTCGCGGGTTCGAGGTGCTCATACCGGTTGCTGACCGGGTGAAACTTCCGGATGGCAAGTATTTCGTCAGCGACCTGATTGGCTGCTCCGTGTTTGAAACTCCGGCGGCAGAGTCGAAACTTTCCTCTCCGGCTTGTGCGATGGAAGAAGCTCCGCGTCTGTTGGGAAGCGTGCGCGATGTGTTCTTTCCCGGCGAAGGGACGGCGGGCACGCCGCTGCTGCAAGTGGACACCGCGGAGGGCGAGCTCCTTGTGCCGCTGGCCGAGGATATCTGCCGCCGCATCGATGTCGCCGCGCGGCGCATTGATGTTACGCTGCCAGAAGGTCTTGGCGACCTGAACGCAGGCGGCTGACGTGCGATTTGACCTGATCACCATTTTCCCCGAATTTTTCACCGGCCCCCTGGACCACGGCATAGTGCGCCGCGCCCGGGAGGCCGGAATTGTTCAGATTCACGTGCAAGACCTGCGCGAATTCACGAAGGACCGGCACAAGACGGTGGACGATCGGCCGTTTGGCGGGGGCGAAGGCATGGTGCTGAAGCCGGAGCCGCTGTTTGAGGCTGTGGAGAAATTGCTGGGGCAACCTGTGGGAGATTCCACTGAGAAAGCTCAGCATCCTTCAGGTACAGCGGTGGTACTGCTGTCCGCGGCAGGGAAACTATTTACGCAGGAAACGGCGCGGCGTTTGGCCGGGCTGGAACGGATTGTTATGATTTGCGGCCGTTATGAAGGAGTGGACGAGCGCGTGGCGGAGCATCTGGCCACCGACGAAATCTCTGTTGGTGATTATGTTTTGAGCGGCGGAGAACTGCCGGCGGCCATTGTGCTGGATGCGGTGACGCGGTTGCTGCCCGGCGCGCTTGGCAATGAAGCGTCCACGGAGAACGAGTCGTTCAGCAAGCTCAACGGCGATGAATCCGTCGCAGCTCATAGCACCTCGCACCTGCGCAAGGCTCGGGTGTTGCTGGACTATCCGCACTACACGCGGCCGGCGGAGTATCGCGGCTGGAAGGTGCCGGAAGTCCTGATTGGCGGGCATCACGCGGAAGTGGCCAAATGGCGCGCCCAGCAGGCCGCGGAGAAGACCCGGCGCAACCGGCCCGACCTTTTGGTATCCTGACGAATCACCGGACCCGCGCATCCAAAGAAAGGCAGCCAAAGAGGAAATCATGAGCGGAACAAACGGCGCCCCCGTGCGCGGGGTGCAACTTTCGAAACCGATCGGTATTTACTACGAGCACCCGGATTGGTACCGGCCACTGTTTCAGCAACTGGACGCGCGTGGAATGAACTGGCAGAAAATTCACGCCGGCGAACACTCCTATGATCTGGCCCTGAGCGAGCCGGAATACTCGCTGGTATTCAACCGTATGAGCCCCTCGGCATGGCAGCGCGGCCTGGGCCATGTGATTTTCTACACGGTCGATTATTTGAAGCATTTGGAAGCGCAAGGCGTCCGCGTGGTGAATGGGTCGCGCGCGTTCACGCACGAAACATCCAAGGCGTTGCAACTTACGTTGCTGGAATCGCTGGGACTGCCGTATCCAAAGGCGCAGGTGATCAACCATCCTTCGCAGGCACTGGCGGCCGCGGCGAAAATTGGCTATCCGCTGGTGGTGAAGCCGAACATTGGGGGCAGCGGCGCGGGGATTATCCGCTTTGACCGGCCGGAGCAGTTGAAAAGCGCCGTGGAGGAAAATCAGCTCTACTTTGGGATCGATCAGGTGGCGCTTGTGCAGGAATGCTTTCAGGCGCGAGACAGTATCATCACGCGCGTCGAGGTGCTTGGCGGCAAGTTTCTCTATGGCATTCAAATTCACACCACCGGCGATACTTTTAATCTGTGCCCCGGAGACATCTGCCAGAGCACCAAGGGTGAGGAATTGGCCCGCACAATCTGTCCCGTGGATGCCCCGAAAAACGGGCTGAAAGTAGAAGGGTACGCGCCCCCGCGGCAAGTGGTTGAAAACGTGGAGCGAATCATGCGGGAAGCGGGCATCGAAGTCGGCGGAATCGAGTACGTGATCGATGATCGGGACGGCCGGCTACTTTATTACGATGTGAATGCGCTGTCGAATTTTGTGGCCGACCCGGAGCGCATCGTCGGCTTTAATCCGTACTCTCGCCTGGCGGATTACCTGATTTCCGAAGCGCAGGCGCACGAAGCAAAACAGGCGCAGCAAGCCGTCGGCACGGGAAAGGCCGGGTGAGCGGGCGATGCGCTACGGATACTGGATGCCGGTCTTCGGCGGGTGGCTGCGCAATATTGAAGATGAGCAGATGGAAGCGACGTGGAGCTACGTTAAGAAACTGACGCAGCGAAGTGAAGCGCTCGGGTACGACCTGACGCTGATTGCGGAACTGAATCTCAACGATATCAAGGGACCGCAAGCGCCTTCGCTGGATGCGTGGTCGACGGCCGCCGCGTTGGCCGCAGTCACCGAGAAAATCGAGTTGATGGTGGCGGTGCGTCCCACGTTCCACCTTCCGGCGTTGCTGGCAAAGCAGGCGGCCAACATCGATCACATCAGCAACGGGCGGCTTTCGCTGAATGTGGTTTCGTCGTGGTGGGCGGAAGAGGCGAAAAAGTACGGTGTGGCGTTCGAGCAGCACGATGACCGCTACGCGCGCACCAGCGAGTGGCTGGACGTGTTGAACGGCGCGTGGACCCAGGATAATTTCTCATACGCGGGAAAGTACTACCGGGTGGACGCCAACCTGCTGCAACCGAAGCCCGTTTCGCGGCCGCGGCCGGTGATCTACGCGGGGGGCGAATCCGAAGCCGCCAAGCAACTGATCGCGGAGAAGTGCGACGCGTACGTGATGCACGGCGATTCGCCGGAAAGAATTCAGGCGAAGATTGCCGATCTCAGCCAGCGGCGGGAACGCCTGAATTTGCCGCCGATGCAGTACGGAGTGGCCGGGTACGCCATCGTGCGCGAAACCGAACGCGAGGCTCAGGAAGAGATGCGGCGGATCACCGATGTGAAGCAGAGCGCCGCCGGCTACGCGAACTATCAGCAATGGCTGGCAAATACGCAACTGGAACAGCGCGTTTCGCTGGAAGATTATTCGGTATCGAACCGCGGCCTGCGTTCCGGCCTCGTCGGCACGCCGGAGCAAGTAGCCGAGCGCGTCGCTGAGTTTGAGCGTGCTGGAGCGAACTTGCTGTTGTTGCAGTTCAGCCCGCAACTTGAAGAAATGGAGCGGTTTGCAGCCACTGTGATGCGGCGTTCGCATCCGCACATGGCTCGAGCCTAAGCGCGGCACATCGTTTTTCTCAGCCCAAAAGCGCTAGGCAAACTGTGGGAGTTTGTCTATAATTGATGTTTGCTTTAGAAGTGCTGGCCCCGCCTGAGTGGGTCTGCAGGGAATAAGGAAAATGAATCCGGTCATTCAGAAGTTGCATGAAGCGCAATTGCGCAAAGATCTTCCCGAGTTCCGCTCCGGCGACACCATCAAGGTGCACGTACGCCTGATGGAAGGCGAAGGCGAGAAGGTCAAGGAACGCATCCAGACGTTTGAGGGTGTGGTGATTTCGAAGAAGGGCCGCGCCAGCAGCGCGAGCTTCACCGTTCGTCGCGTGAGTTTTGGCGTAGGCATCGAGCGCATCTTCCCGCTGCACTCGCCCTCGATTGCTTCGATTGACGTGGTAGGCAAGGGCAACGTTCGCCGTTCGCGCCTCTACTACCTGCGCAATCTGCGGGGCAAGGCCGCCCGCATCAAGCGCGCCGCCCGCGAAGAGGCTCCGACGCCAGCCGTCGCCGCCAAAGCGTAACCAATACAACAAAGGAATTTTCCAAGGGACGAGCGAGTGCTTGTCCCTTTTTCATTTTTGGCAGGCGGTGCTTCTCGCTCTAGATTTTGTTTGATCCGGAGTCATTCGATCTCCACGCGGATGTCGCTGAATTTTCGAAAGTCTTGATCGAACGAAGCGACCGGGATGTTCTCGCTTGTTGCGGTCGCAGCGATCAGGCAATCCACGAAATGAACCTTGGTTCTCGCGAAGCGGTCTAATGCGTCGAGATGTACCGCCGCGCTGGTGATTTCCATCCCGGGGCTGGAAATGAGCCTGGAGAGAGCCGATGCGATGTCTTTCCGCGGATGCTCGTAGAAAGACTCCAGTACAAATACGCATTCGGCGAGAACCGAGGGCAACACGACGATCACTACTCGCCCTCGGTCGCATGCATCAAAAAGCCTTCCCGCAACACTGGCTTGCTTTTCATTGTCCTGCACCAGATGACGAATGATCAGATTTGTGTCGACCAGCCGTCTCTCAGTCACCGGCTGTCCTCGCGGTCTCGGGCCGCGTTTGTGGCGGCTTCTCGAATTTCCTTGAAGGACATCCCTTTACCTTTCTTGCTGGCCAGCACACCTTTGAGCAATCGAGTGCCGAGGTGCACACGAATAGTGACCTGATCCCCTTCCAGTAGGTACTCCAGCTTGTCACCCGGCTTAATTCGCAGTGCCTTGCGGATCGTCCCCGGAATTGTCGTTTGTCCCTTACGGGTAACCGTGGAATGCGGCATGGGTTAACTCCTTGCTTCTTACAAACGCCTTGCTCATGCAATTCTGCCTTGCTTTTTGGTATTCGGCAAGGCGAGAAAGGCTGTGTGCGGACGGGAAGGAGTGCTAGAATTCGGGTCGACGACACGAATATGGCGCGACTCTGCTCTTCCCGTTTCGAGCGAGCGGCGCGGCGGCTTGGTTGGACCCGCATCGCGGGTCTGGATGAAGCCGGGCGCGGCGCGCTGTTTGGTCCCGTGGTGGCCGCGGCGGTAATTTTGAATCCGAAGCGGCGCATTGTGGGTCTCGACGACTCCAAGAAACTCCTGCCCGAGCGGCGCAACGAACTCGCCGGGCGGATTCATGAGTACGCCATTGCCTGGGCCGTCGCGGAAATCGATGCGCAACGCATCGACGCCTGGAACATCTATCAGGCCAGCCGCCAGGCGATGCAAGCGGCGCTTGAACAACTCGCCATCCAGCCCGACTACCTGCTGATTGACGCGATGCAGCTCGACGTGATGATCGAGCAGAAGTCCCTGATCAAGGGTGACGCCCGCAGCGTCTCCATCGCCGCCGCTTCCATTCTTGCCAAGACTCACCGCGACGCCTGTATGGAAAAATGGGATACGGTCTATCCGGAGTATGGCCTGGCCCGCCATAAAGGTTATGCGACGCCGGACCACCTGGAAGCCCTGCGCCAGCACGGGCCTTCGCCGCTGCATCGCCACTCGTTTGCGCCGGTCCGCGAATCCGGGTGCTGGGCCGCCGGGGCGGTGCAGGAGCCGTTGCCGCTCGAAATCTGGCCCGGCCGCTCGTAATCCCCATTCGCCATTTGTTCTCTGTGAGTATCGTATCCGCCACGGGGATAACTGCCTGTTCACACGGGCCCGCGGTTTCGTTGACGCCCCCCAGGTGGGGGCGTAGCGTGAGAAAAGTAAGGTTGCGCGGTCCCAGTACCCGCAACGAGTTGAGGAGAAAGTTGCCGTCAGCTTTCGATGGGGAAGCTGTCGCCATTTGGCATGGCTTATAACAAGAGCAAATACGTCGAAGCCGCGCAGAAGTTGTTGAACCAGGGCAAAGTAGCGCAGGCCATCGCCGAGTACCAACAGATCTTGAAGTACGAGCCACGCGACCAGGTCACGCTGATGACCATCGGCGAGCTGTACATCCGCCAGGGCGAAACCTTTCAAGCCATCGAATATTTTGAGCGGCTGGCGCAGCTGTTCGTCAGCGACGGTTTCCTGACCAAGGCAATTGCGGTTTACAAGCGAATTTCGAAACTCGCGCCGGAGGAAGTGCGGCCGCTCGAAAAGCTTGCGGATTTGTATGTGCAGCAGGGGGTGATGAGCGAAGCCCGGCCGCTGTTTCTTCAATTGGCGGAGCTCCACCTGAAAAACAACAAGCAGCCGGAAGCGATTGCGCTGCTGAAGAAACTGCTGCTGGCGGAACCCGACAATCTGCGCATCCAGATCCGGCTGGCGGATTTGTACCAGGCGATGGGGCAATCGGGAGAGGCTCTGGAATGCTACGTCCAGGCGGCACAGCGGGCCTTGGCTCGCGGCGACCAGGCGGAGTGCGAACGGTTGGCGGACCGGGCGCTGCAACTCAACGCGAAAAGCCTCGACGCGCTGATCGTGAAGGCGCGCAGCTTTTCTTCTGTCGGTAATACGGCCAAGGCGGCCGAGATCCTGGAGCGCGTGCCGGACCTCGACAAGGGCGGCGAACCGGCGGAACTGCTGCTGGAAATTTATCTGAAGTCCTCGAAATGGGACGAAGCTTCAGCACTGGCGCTGCGCATCTTCTCTCACGATGAAAAGAATTTTACGGCTACGCAGAAGGTGACCGAAGGCTTCCTGGAATCCGGGCAGGGCGAACGGGCCATGAGCATCCTTTCGCGCATTCGGATTCCCATGATCGACGCGGGAGAGCACGAAGGCGTGGTGCACCTGTTGCAAAGCCTGGCGGCGAATATGCCCGGAAGGCTGGAGCCGCTGGAGTGGCTCGTGGATACGTTTGGCCGCACTAGCGACTCGTTCCGTTTGCCGGATGCGCTGGCGAATCTGGGCGACGCGCTGTTGGCGGGTGGAAAGACCGAGCGAGCCAGGGAAATTTTCGAGCAACTGGTTGACCGGGATCCAGAGAACGACTCCGCCAAGCGCAAATTGAATGAAGTGCTTCGCAAGACGGGCGCACTGCCGGCGGAATCAAAGCCCGCGGCCAGCCCCGTCGCCTTCGAGGACAATCTGCAGGCGGAAATTCCGCAACCACCGGCGGCGAAGATCCGCGGGGGCCTGCACGACGATAGTCCGAATGTGGATGCCCAGGCAACGGGTTCACCCAAGTCGCCGCTTGCCGAACAGGAACTCGATGAGGAAACCCAGAAATTCATCGCGCAATCGCTGACCGACGTGGACCTGTTCGCGAGCTATGGTTTGACCCAGAAGGCGATCGGGCTGCTGGAAGCAATTTTGCGGCGTGCTCCGATGCACACGCCGACGCTCGAGAAGCTTCTCGACTTCGTGCTAGGTGCTGGAGACGACCGCCGGACAGCCGAGCTAGCGGCGCAATTGGAGCACATTCATGCCGGCCGCGGTGATCTGCGCAGCAGCGAGCGCTTTGGCGAGTTGCGCCGGCGATTCCAGCGCGCAGCGGGCCTGAGCGACGACGAAGTTGCCGCGGCAGTGGCAGCTGCAATGCCTCAACCGGTGGACGTCCAACCGGTAGAGAAAGTAGAAGTAGTTCCGGTCGAAACGGTGGCCGCCGCACCGGTGAGCGCGATACCTGCGGAAATTGAAGCCGTGCCTCTGGAAACCAGCGTTGTGACTCCCGTGCCCGTTGCGCAAGTTGCAGCGGAGCTTCCGGGAATCGAAATTACCAAGCCGCCCGAAGTGGCGGCGATGTCTCCAGCGGCCGCCGAATCGGCTGCGGAAGAGGTCGATCTTTCCGCGGAGTGGGCTTCCCTGCTGGAAGAGACTAAGGAACCGGGAACTCCGCTGGAAGAAATTACGGCAAACCAGACCGCGCACGCGGAAGCGACGTCTGAAACAGCGGATCTGGCGACTTCGTTCCTGGAGCAGGCGATGTCGATGAAGAAATCGACGCCGGCTCAACCACAAAAACCCTCTGAGCTGCCTGAATTTGAAGTTCCCGCGGAACCGCCCGCTGTGGAAGAAGCAGCGATCCCAGGGGCCGAAATTCCAACCGAACCAACGGCTGCCCAACAGCGCGCCGCTCTTGTGGAACAGGCGTTCAAGCAGCACGAAGAGCTACTGCCGGACGAGGAACTGACAACTGAGCCGGAACACGCCGAGGTGGCCGCAGAGGGCCGCGATCCTTCGCTGGATCTGCCGCAGCACACGGTGCCGGAAAAGGTCGCGCCCGACGCGGACCTCGATTTGGACCAGGATTTCGAGCTAGTGCTCGAAGCAGAGCCGTTGGTGCCTGCGCACGAGATGCTGGCGAAGATTCCACCTCCCGCGAAAGCGCCCGAGCCTCCCAAAGTGGCGGCCAGCGCCCCTGTGAATGCGCAGTCGCTGACGACCGACGATTTTCTGACCGACTTGGCCAAGGAAATGGACGAATTGGGCCTTGGCGAATTGACGCGCCCCACCGGGCATGCACCCGAGGAAAAATCCGCGCCATTCGCGAGAGCAGCGGGTGGGGAGAAGGCTGCGGCTGGCGGAGAATCCGGGCCGCTCAAGGAAGTCTTCGACGAATTCCGCGCCGAACTCGGCGAAATGGGCGTCGAGGACGAGGATCTGGAGACACACTACAACCTGGGCATCGCGTTCCGCGAAATGGGCTTGCTGGAAGAGGCCATCGGCGAATTTCAGAAAGTGGCACAGGCCACCGATCGCGGTAAGGCGTTCCGTTACGCCATGCAGTGCTGCACGCTGCTGGGACTGGCGTTCATGGAAAAAGGACAACCGGGCATTGCGGCCATCTGGTACGAGCGCGCTTTGCTGACACCGGGCATGGACACGGAAAGTAAACTGGCATTGCGGTATGATTTGGGAGTGGCCCAAGAGTCGGCGGGCGAGCAGGACGCGGCACTCAAGAGCTTCTCCCAGGTTTACGCGATCAACATTGATTACCGCGACGTGGCAGAACGCATTCATTCGCTGCAGAAACCGGCTCGTTGAACGCCGCACAATCCACACTTAAGGCCAACTGGAACCCGATGAATCGAATTTTGCGCGCGCTGACGGTCGTGCTGTTGTTCGAATTGGGCGCGCTGCTGCTCTATCTGCCGTGGTCGGCGTTCTGGGAGCAGAACTATTTCCTCAACCACTATCCCTGGATGATGCATATCGCTTTGCATCCGGCAACGCGAGGGATCGTCAGCGGCATCGGCGTCCTGGACATTTTTGTGGGGTTCGGTTTCTTTAATTCGCGTCCGGTGCCGGCCAGTGTGCCCCCTCCTTCCAACCCGTAAACCGTTGCTGTGTTACGTGACGGATCGTCGAAGCCTAACAGGCGGGGCTGACTTGGCCGGCAATCTTCTGCTGCAAAAAATAGAACAGGCCGCAAAGGCGGGCGTGGATTGGATCCAAATTCGCGAGAAGGATTTGTCCGGGCGGGAATTGGCGAAGCTCACCGAGCAAGCGATCTTGGGCGCAAGGAGCGGTTCATCCGTACTGTTGAATGATCGGATAGATGTCGCATGCACTGTCGGTGCTGCCGGCGTGCATCTCGGAGAAAACAGTCTGCCGGTTTCGGAAGCCAGAAAATTGGTGGATAAGGGCGGCGCGAAGGCAAATTTCCTGGTGGGAGTGTCGGCCCATTCACTCGAAGGGGCGTTGCAGGCGGAGCATGGTGGCGCTGATTATGTGATATTTGGACCGGTGTACACGACACCATCCAAAGCAAGCTTTGGAGAACCGCAGGGAGTGCAGCGCCTGAGAGAGATCTGCAAACGCCTGACGATCCCGGTGCTGGCCATCGGTGGAATCACGCTGGAGAATGCCGGGGAATGCGTAGTAGCCGGCGCTGCCGGGATTGCGGCCATTCGGTTGTTTCAGGATGCCGAGGATTTGGACGGGGTCGTGAGAGATCTGCGGAAAGTATCGTAGGCCATCGGTGCCGCCGGCGATGCGATGCGGGAAAAAGTTCAGGACATCAGGCGGCGAAGCAGACGGATTTGCCCGGCGTGGTAGATGTCGTGGAAAGCTACGCCGTAAAGCGCGGGAAGAAGCTTTTTCGCGCGCGGAGTTTTCAGGGCGCGGCAGATTGCCGCTTTCAATGCCTGGTGTTCCCTTTCCAGCAACGCCAAGTCCGCGCGCCAGGTGGACTCGATGGCTTTTCCTTTTTCCGGTCTTGAAAAAAAATTGCTTCCCTTCAGCGCGAATGATCCGCGTTTTCCGCCTTCGATGCGCCGGCGCACAGCGTATTTCCAATAGGCGCAATGCAGTGCGAGTTCCCAGATGTTGTGACGGCCCGGCGCGGGTCGCCAGGCTGCCTGGCTGGCGGAAATGCCCTTAAGCGATTGACGCAGATTCGGGCCATGCCACGTTTTTCGCAAATACGCTTCATCAAGAAGTGCAAGAACCAGATTATCGGCTTTCATGCAGGCTCCCGAGAGTGGGATTAATCGCCGGAATTCGCGTTGGCGGGATCATCGTGGCGCCAGCCGGGATTTCCGAAGACATAGAGAAACTTATTGCGCCAGCCGGGCGCAGTCCAGGCATCGCGGAACATCTGCATCCATTCATGAAAAGCGATGCGGACGGGGTTGTAAGTGCCGATATTGTGGGTGAGTCCAAAGCGCGGTGGATCGGAGGGATTTTCCGGCTCAAAGCTGCCGAAGAGCTTGTCCCAGATAATGAGAGTGCCGCCGTGGTTGCGGTCTATGTAGCGGGGATTCGACCCATGATGCACGCGATGGTGCGACGGAGTGTTCAAAACTTTTTCGAGCGGCCCCATCGAACGAACCAGTTCGGTGTGAATCCAGAACTGGTAGAGCAGGCTGATCGCCTTCATGGTCATGATCATCACCGGCGCGAATCCGACGATGGGCAGCCAGATCCAGAAGATGAAGCTGGTAAAGGTGCCGGTCCACGTCTGGCGCAGCGCGGTGGAGAGGTTGTACCGCTGCGAGGAGTGGTGCACCACGTGCGACGCCCAGAAGAAGCGGCACTCATGGCTGACGCGGTGAAACCAGTAGTAGCTGAACTCGTCGCTGAAGAAGAGCAAACCCCAGGCCCACCACTGGAAGCCGATCGAGAAAATGGCAAAGCGATGCAGCCAGGTGAGGATGCCGAACTGCAGCGCCTTGGCTAGCAAGTCAACAAACACATTCCCCAGGCCCATGCTGATGCTCGCCGCCGCATCTTTCAACTCGTAAATCTCGCGCTTCATGATGGCGCCGGCAATTGCTTCCGCAAAGAGCAGGGCGACGAAGGCGGGAATGGCCAATGTGATCAGGTCAGGCATCGGTCTGGCAGCGAGGAGCCATGAAGTGTGAAATCAAAATGGCCCGGCGAGTTACGAGCTTACACCCCAGCGGGAATGGCTGCAGGAAAGAGTCGAAGAAGGGGGCACAAGAGTCAAGAAGCGAGCTTCATGCAGATGCAAATTAGTTGCATCATAAATAGGACTAAGTTAGTCTGGTTTATTCTAAGAAGGTCACTGATTGCAGATTTCACAGGCCTTAATATCAGACTTAAACAGTCTTATATCATTTTAACGGAGATTGCACTTGAGACCCGCTCGGCTTCGTCACCTGTTCAAATTGCTCTTAGCTGCATTCTTAATTTTGGGTGCGGCCCATTTCGTGCGGGCGCAAGAAAACCCTTACATCGTGGCCTACGACCACAACCTGGAAGAGCCCGGAAGCCTGGAGATTGAATATTTCTCCACGTTTGGAACGCAGAGGGGCGGGCAAGATTTTCACGCCTTCTGGAGCGAATTCGAGTACGGAGCCACTGCATGGTGGACTACGGGGCTCTACCTTTCCGGCCAGACCACGTTCGGGGACAGCACCGTGTTCACCGGGTATCGCTGGGAGAATCGTGTCCGCCCACTCAAGAACGAGCACTGGATCAACCCGGTGTTGTACGTGGAATTTGAAGACATCAATGGCGCGGACAAGATCCTGAAAGAGGTGGAGGGGCACGATGTGGAGTCTGATTTTCTGACGCCGAACGCGGAGGCGCGCCGGGAGAGAAATCGCGAAGTCGAGCTGAAATTAATCCTTTCCAGCAATTACAAAGGATGGAATTTCACAGAGAACACTTTGGCGGTGAAGAACCTTTCGAATGAGCCGTGGGAGTTCGGCTACGCGCTGGGGGCAAGCCGCCCGCTGACGCTGAAAGGCGCGGCGCAGAAGTGCAATTTCTGTTTGCAGCATTTCATTGCAGGCGTGGAGATGTACGGCGGCCTCGGGGACCGGTACAGCTTTGGGCTGCGCAATACTTCGCATTACCTGGCGCCGGGGTTGGCGTGGAACCTGCCATCTGGATGGACTTTCAAAATCGAGCCGAGTTTTGGATTAAACGACAATAGCCACCAGTTATTGCTGCGGTGGGGCGTTTCGTATGAAATCTCCGGATTTGGGCAGATTGTGAGCCAGTTGTTCAAGGGGAAGAGTGAATGAGGATCGTCACGTTAGCGGGAATCAGCACCTTGTTGGTCACCAGTCTGTGTTTTGTGTGCGCGGCGCAGAATAAGCCAGAAAAAACGGGGCCGCCATCCGATTACAGCGAGTTGGAGAAGGCACCGGCAAAATACCGGGCCAAGGCAAATCCGCTGGCGAAAGACAATGATTCCATCCCTGCTGGAAAAATTCTATTCGAAGAGCACTGCGCGGAATGCCACGGGGAAAATGCTTTGGGCACCAAAAAGGCGCCCAACTTGCGCGCAAAGGAAGTGCAGACGGCGCCCCCGGGAACGCTTTTCTGGATTCTGTCGAATGGAATTGTCCGCAAAGGAATGCCGGTGTGGTCGAAATTGCCGGAGCCGCAGCGGTGGCAGCTGATAACTTTTGTCCAATCGCTGGGGCCATTGGAAGCGGCCGAGAATAAGACAGCTGCCAAACCCTAGTTTGCAGCTTGCGCCGGCTTGAGGGCTTCGTTCAGGAGCATCGCGAGGCGAACGCCGGCTTGCGCGACGCGCTTTTCCACGACGGGCGCAGCGGCATCCTGATAAATCGCTCCCACGGCAAAGTGCAGTTTGAACATCCGCTCACCGACGTTGTTGTTATCGGCGCAAGTCTGCACGGGCGCGAGCGGTTCGATCGGGTCGGTGGGAACCAGGTTTCCGTACACCATAGTTTCCGCCAGGTCGTGGCTCTCCCACGCCCAGTCTTCCACGTGAACTCCGGCGTGCATCCAGGCCTCGGCCTGCGGGCTGAAGAATTGATCCAGAAACTCCGCGTACTCGTTGGGGTCGGCGCCTTCCATGGCGCGTTCGAGAATCGCGGTGTCCCACACGGAATGAAGATTGGGAGTGTAGGAGTGGTTGTGCTCGCGCGGGTTGCGGCGGAAGAAGCGGACGGGCACGCAGGTGCCACCCTGGTCGTTATTGGTGGTTGCGTGGAGCGGCATGTGCAAATCGCCAACAAAGTGAATGATGTAGCGGGCGGCGTCGGCGCGTTTGTGCGGATCGGCTTGCGGATTTTTCAGGATGGCTAGTTGTTCGGCGATGGCTTGCGTGACGCAGCCGGACTCGCCACAAAAAGTGGAGAGCGGGGCGCGGGGAGCGCCGCGGGGAATATCGATGTAGTGCCACGGGCCGTTTTTCAGCGTGTTGCGGACATCGTCGGGCCAGGTGGCGCTGTCCGCGAGCAGGCTCGAAGGAAACGGGCCGCAGTTGCGCTTAAGTTGCGGGTCGATCGGATTTTCCTTCAGCAGCGTTTCGAGAAGTTGCCGTGCCTCCGGGGTGAGATGCTTTTCTGCGATCAGCGCGACGGTCTGGTGTCCCTTGCATCCCCAGGCAAACGCGGGCGAGCTGACCAGCAGGGCCGTGAGAAGTGAGAGGCCAGCAAGTCTGCAACAGAGGGAGCGAAAGCGCATGGAGAGTTCCTTGGCTGGGACGGCAGCAAGTGGTTACGCGCTTAGCCAGCGCGCGATGGGTTTCCAGGATTCGATGTGGTCGCAAATTACGCGCAGGGCCGCTGTCAGGGGAATCGCAAGAATCAGCCCCATGCCTCCCCAGACCCAACCCCAGAAGAGGAGTGCCACGGTTATAGCCACAGCATTCAGACGTACCTGGCGGCCGACGAGTTGCGGGGCGATCAGGTTCTGAGCGACCACGTGGATGCCGGTGAGAACGACGGCTATTACCCAGAAGTGGCTGACGGATTTCCATTTGACAACGGCCAGAAGGAAGCCGGGGAACCAGGCGAGGACTGCACCGAGGTAGGGCACCATGTTCAGCAGCCCGGAAGTGATTCCTGCGAGAACCGGGTAGTCGAGGCCGAGGATCAGGAAGAAAATGCTGCTTAACGCAATCACCACCAGCGTGACCACGGACATGCCGATCAAATAGTCGCGCAGGACGTCGCGCAAATCTTCCAGAGTTTCTTTCACCTGATTGCGCCGGCTGACGGGAAACAGTTGCAGCGTACCGTGCCAGACTTCACGCTTTTGCGCGAGCATGAAGAAAACGAGAAACGGGACAAACGTGCCTTCAAGCACAAGGGAATAGAGGGAACCAATGCCGCGAACCACCAGATTACGGACCGATCCGGTATCTTCGTGGGGAACAACTAACTTCGCCGGTTCTCCGGTACTCGTCAGATCATTCACGCCACCTTCGATGCGATTGATGTTTCCCTGCACCCTGCTGGTGGCATCGTGCAAAATGCCCCGGTACTTGGGCCAATCCGCGGCGAAATCCGAGGTGCGAAGCCACAGGGTATACCCGGCGGCAACGAGAACCAGAATCAGGAGCAGAACCAGAATCAGGGCGCCGATGGTGCGGGGAACGCGGAAACGCTCCAGAAATTCGACGGCGGGGTCCAGAAAGTAGGCGATGAGGACAGACAGGAGCAAGGTAATGACCACGCCAGCGGCGTAGTAAAAAAACAGCAGGATGATCGCCGCAGCGATCAGCCGCATGCTGAAGTTTGAGCCGGAAATGCGAAAAACCGTTGTCTGGGGGGCTTCCGAACTGGACACCGAGCGCTCCTCTTCCAGACACGTTAGCACAAACCGGGGCAAAGCTGGCGGTGACATCCAAAAGTCACGGAGAAGTAACCGGGAATTCATTGAGTGCGGCTCCGTATGGTGCCGGAGGGATGTGGCGCGAGGCGTGTGCTAGACTGCCTCGAGGTTTGTCAGCAAATGGGCACAAAACTTTAATGGCGAAAGAACTATTTGGCACGGACGGAATGCGCGGCGTTCCCGGGACTCCCCCGCTGGACGATCAGACGTTGTACGCGACGGGGCGCTCAATTGGCGAGTACCTAAAGAAAGAATTCGGCTCCGCGCACGCCTTGATTGGAATGGATACGCGTGAATCCGGCGCGCACATCGCGCAGTTGCTGACGGCGGGATTGCAGGCGGCGGGTGCAACGGCGGAGTTTGCCGGAGTGATCACCACACCGGGCGTGGCCTGTCTGGTGCGGGAAAACGATTTTCAAGCGGGCGTGGTGATTTCCGCTTCGCACAATCCTTATCACGACAACGGAGTGAAACTTTTTTCGCACGAGGGGATGAAATTTCCCGACGCGGTGGAAGAGGCTCTGGAAGCGGGGATTTTCAAGATGCGGGGAGACGCCGTGCCGGCGCAACTGCCAGGGCTATCGGCGAATCACGCCCTGCATATGGAGTATCTGGAATTTCTGCGGAGCCGCGTGATCCCCGGCGCGAATCTGGCGGGAAAACGCATCGTGCTGGATTGCGCGAACGGGGCTGCTTACCAACTGGGACCGGAGCTGTTCCGGAGCCTGGGGGCGGACGTAGTTGCGATGGGCGTTGAACCGGATGGCCGGAACATCAACGCGGGCTGTGGCTCGTTGCACCTGGAGGGTTTGCAGAAACGCGTGGTCGCTGAAGGTGCGGAATTAGGAGTGGCATTTGACGGTGACGCGGATCGCGCCCTCTTCGTTTGCTCCAACGGCCACATCGTGAACGGAGACGGAGTCCTGCTGGTTGTTGGGCGCTATCTGAAGGCGCAAAGGTTGTTGAAGCAGAACCGCGTGGTTGCTACCTCGATGTCGAACCTGGGCCTGGAACGGATTTTGGCCGAGGAAGGGATTACGCTAGCGCGGGCCGCGGTGGGCGACCGCTACGTCCTGGAGGAGATGCTGAAGTCTGGGAACAATCTGGGTGGAGAACAGTCCGGTCACATCATTTTTCTGGACGACAGCCCCGCCGGGGACGGATTGCTGACGGCAGTGAAGATCGCATCGCTTGTTGCATTGCTTGGGCCGCTGGAAAAGCTGGCGGAGGGGCTGAAGGATTACCCGCAGATTATTTTGAATGTGAAAGTGAAGACCAAGCCTCCCATGGAATCTTTGCCGGAGGTTTCGCGAGCCCTGGGCGAAGCGCAGAAAGCGCTGGGAGCAAATGGGCGCGTGGTGCTGCGCTATTCGGGGACGGAACCCCTGGCGCGTGTGATGGTCGAAGCGGAGCACCATGAGGATGTGAAGCGGTATTCCGAGTCCATAGCGAATGCTCTGCGAGCCGCCATCGGCGCCTGAAATGGCTTGAGTTTTCCTGCAAGAACCTGGGGAGCATCCGTTCTAAGTGGGATGGCATTGGAGGCCACCTATGAATACAACGATCGCTTCCCTTCTCGCCTGGTATCGGACACTGCCCGCCGCGCGGCGGACACTTTTGCTTTTATTTGTAATGTGCACGGGAGTGTTGGCACTATCCTGGCTCGGAAGACCCATGGGCCGAGGCGGCCCGAAAGATTTTCCTGGGCACTCCGCCTTCGTCGCCGTACCGCCTGGAATCCAGCCGGACGCGGATTTGAAAGCGCAATGGGAACACATAAAGCAGGAGCAAAAGAAAGCGGTTCCCGCGCCATTTCTAGCCGAACGAGAGGCTATAGGCCCGGTGACTGACGGGCCGGGTGACACCGGACCGATGATCGCACACGCGGCGGAACTTGCCGTCTCGACCAAAGAGTTTGGGCGTTCGCGGGCGAACCTGGAGGAAATATTGGAGCGGCATCATGGGTACGCGGCGAAACTCAGAATGGTCGGCCAGCCCGCGGCCAGCAGTTTGACGGCGACGCTCCGCGTGCCTTCGTCCGAGTTCACTTCCGCGGTCAATGATTTGAAGACATTGGGAAAAGTCGAGCAGGAAGAACAGACGGCCGACGAAATTACGCAGCGACGGGCGGACGTGGAGGCCCGGCTGGTGAACGCACAGAACACCCTGGAGCGATTGCAGGCAATCCTGACAAAGGGCGGGAAGGTACGCAATCTGCTGGAAGTTCAGCGGCAGCTTGCCAGCGTAAGCGCGGAGGTGGCGCGGCTTGAGGCGGAGCGCGTCTCGACCGAGCACCAGGTGACTTTTGCGCAGGTGCTGCTCTCCTTGCGGGAAGAGGTGAATGCCCCTGCTGAAAGCGTTGCAGCGGAATTTCGCGCCGCCGCGGTCGCTGGCTCTTCCGACCTATTGGGCAGTTTGTTGGCAATCATCCTGTTTGTGATCAGCCGGGGCCCGGTCACTTTGTTGTGGGTCGCATGCGTGTTCTTCCCGGCCCGATGGATGTGGAGAAAATGGCATCCGGCAAGCGACTCGCAACAGGGCGTGCCCCATGGGGCTTCCGCTTGATTGATAAGGAGCCAAGAATCTTTGCACAATTCCTAAACCCTGTAGGCCGAGAGCGTAAGTCTGTGGAATTTTGTAGATTTCAGAGTTCCGATTTGGAACTGGAAAGGATAGGCGTAAACTAACTTCTTATTTTTCATGGAGTAATGAGAGTGTGAGGATAATTCTAGTTGGTGGCAAGAGGCGTGCATCTGTAACAGACAATTCATGAGATTGGCTTCCCGGGGTGGCCGGACATCAACCTCGACTGATGAACCGGTTTATTGGGGGGTCGAATCAATATAAGGGGGCTTGCACCGGCCCCCTTTTTTATTTGTGCCGCTTGATAATTCCCACCTACTTGTAGAGTAGTCCTCCCCCGATTGCATTCCCGAGCAACAAGATCTGGTCTACAACTCGGCATGTTTCTTGGTGCTTGCCGGCCCTTCGTGGCTCAGGATGAACTGGAAGCCGGCGCTACTTGGCCCAAAAAAAATGAGCGGCCGGTGGGGGTGCCGGCCGCTCTGGCGTGGGGGATGGAGGGTACTTAGCTGGAAGATCGGCTATTCGATTTCGGAGGGGCCGGCTGTTCGACTGCGCTCGCAAGCAGCAGAACAACACACAGGAGCAAGATCGCTATGATCATCCACCCACCCGCTATCGAAGCTGACTCCCAACTACAGAAGCGATTGTGCCGCTGGGGCTTGCGGGCGTCAGTAGTCCACAGGGTTCATTTGGAGGGGTACTTCGCTCTAGGACTAAAGGTACTGTCCTTCAACTACTCCAATAATGAGAGCTTTGTATGAATTGAAGAGCTGACGGTGTGACGTGGAAAGTCGACGCTGAGTGCTGCTCTACGGTATTCTTTCAGGACCATGCATGATTTGAGTTATTTCCGGGAACATTTGGATGTCTACGCCGAGATGGCGAAACGGCGCAATATGACGCTGGATATCGACGGTTTTCGAGCGCTCGACAAACAGCGGCGCGAACTGATCACGGAAAATGAGAAGCGCAAGGCCCAGCGCAATAAGGCCAGCGATGAAATCGCTCGCTTAAAGAAGGAAAAACAGAACGCGGACGGGCTGATCGCGGAGATGAAGCAGGTCTCCGAGCTCATTAAGCAGACCGACGTAAAAGTGGATGAGCTGGACGCACAGCAAAAAGAGCTGCTGCTGACGATTCCCAATATTCCCCATGCCAGCGTGCCGTATGGCAAGGGCGCCGAGGACAACAAGGAAGTACGCCGCTGGGGAACTGCGCTGAAGTTCGATTTTCAGCCAAAGCCGCACTGGGAAGTGGGCGAACGGGCCGGGATTCTGGACCTGGAAGCGGCGGCGCGCATCACTGGCGCAAGATTTGCGGTTTACAAGAGCTGGGGAGCACGCCTGGAGCGTGCACTGGCCAATTTCTTTCTGGATGTGCACACGCAGGAACACGGTTATACCGAGATTCTGCCCCCGTTTTTGGTGAACACGGCGTCGTTGATGGGCGCAGGGCAGTTGCCGAAATTCGCGGCGGATCTTTTCAAGATCCAGGACACTGATTTCTGGCTTACACCGACTTCCGAGGTGGAACTTCACAATCTCTATCGCGATATGACGTTAACGGAAGACCAGTTGCCGATCCACCTCGCGGCCTGGACCGCCTGTTTCCGCTCGGAAGCAGGCGCTGCCGGAAAGGATACCCGCGGCATTTTGCGACAGCACCAGTTTCAGAAAGTGGAGATGTTCAAGTTTACGCATCCGGAGAAAAGCTACGAAGAGCACGACGCGCTGGTGCGCAACGCCGAGACGATTTTAGAGAAACTGGGATTGCACTATCGCACGGTGCTGCTATCCACGGGAGACATGGGATTTGCTTCGGCGAAAACGTACGACCTGGAAGTGTGGTTGCCGTCCAGCAACGAATTCCGAGAGATTTCTTCGTGCTCGAATTGCGAAGCGTTTCAGTCGCGGCGCGCGGGCATTCGGTTCAAGCCCAAGGCCGGTGGGAAAAGCGAGTTCGTGCACACGCTGAATGGGTCTGGATTGGCCGTTGGGCGCACCTGGATTGCGGTGGTGGAGAATTATCAGCAAGCCGATGGATCGATTGCGATACCGGAAGTACTGAGGCCTTATATGGGGATCGACCGGATTCCGGGGCCAAAGTAGTGTCGCCAGTTCGGCGCGGGCCAACCAGCTGCAATTCGCTGAATTTACAAGAGTTAGTCGGCTTCAGTTTGTGAAACGGACCGGATTCGCCTCTTCTTCGTGCCACGCAACTTCTTGAATCCACAGCTTTTCGTTTGACTCCCCGGAGAGGCCTGCATACACTCGGCTCAACGCTCCCAAAGGGCAAATTGTGCGCAATGCCTAGGGTGGCGTCCGCAAATACGATGACATTTATTGCTCGCATTCTACGGTTTCTTTTTTGGGTCCTGATTGTTTCGTGGAGCGTTTCCCTGTTGCGCCGGTTGGTGAACAGCATGGGCGCTGGCGTTGCCGACAGGCAGCAGCCGATTGATGTGCCGAGCGATGCGGTCTCCCGAAAACTGGTGCGGGACCCGGTGTGCGGCATGCACATGGCCGAAGGATTGGCGATCGCGGAACGCAGCAGCGGCGGAGAGATGGTTTACTTTTGTTCCGAGGAATGCCGCAACAAGTTTATGGATGCGCCGAAGAAGTTCGCGGCGAACGCCTCAGTTTAGTTGAACGGAAAGAAGTGCGGTACGGCAGCAGGCAGGCGATTTCAGACCCAAGCAGAGGAAAGGACCGAAGCTGATGGCCACGGTCGCAAAACCCCCCGTTCCAACCCGACTAACGGGCGCTCCACCGATGGTGCCGCGGATTGCTCCCCGCGAAGAACTAAATCCTTTCCGCATCGCGCAGATACAGTTTGATATCGCGGCGGAGGTGCTGAAGCTGGATCCCGGCCTGCGCCAGGTACTGCGGACCCCGAAGCGCATCCTGGAAGTGTCACTGCCAACGAAGATGGATAACGGGCAGGTGAAGGTGCTGACGGGGTTCCGCGTGCAGCACAACGTTTCGCGCGGCCCGGGCAAGGGAGGCATTCGCTATCATCCCGGCGTCACGCTGGATGAGGTGAAGGCGCTGGCGGCGTGGATGACTTGGAAGACGGCCGTGGTGAATGTGCCGTTTGGCGGGGCAAAGGGCGGGATTATTTGCGACCCGAAGCGCATGTCCAAGAGCGAATTGGAGCGGATGACACGGCGGTTCGCCAGCGAGATTCTGCCGATCATCGGGCCGGATCAGGATATTCCCGCGCCAGACGTGTACACGGATTCGCAGACTATGGCTTGGATCATGGATACGTATTCCATGATGGTGGGGCACACCGTGCCGGGGGTAGTGACCGGGAAGCCGATTTCGATTGGCGGGTCGCTGGGACGCGCGGAGGCGACGGCGCAAGGGTTGGTCTACGTCGTTGAAGAAGCCTGTAAGGTGAAGAAGATTTCGCTGCGCGGCGCGACGGTGGCGATTCAGGGCTTTGGGAATGCTGGGGCTACCGCGGCGCGACTGCTCGCTGATAAGAAAGCGAAAATTATCGCGCTGAGCGACACCCGCGGCGGTGTGACGAACTCGCGCGGCATCGACCCAATCAAAGCGATTCGCTACAAAGAACGCTCTGGGACCGTTGTGGGCATGCCGGGGGCCTCGCGCGTTTCGAACGACGATTTGCTGACGATGAAGTGCGACATTCTGGTGCCGGCGGCGCTGGAAAACGTGATCACGCTACAGAACGCGGAAGCAGTGAAGGCGCGGATCGTGGCCGAAGCAGCAAACGGGCCGACCACGCCTCATGCGGATGAAATCCTGGCGCGGCGGGGCATCACTGTGTTGCCGGATATTCTGGCCAACGCCGGTGGGGTTACCGTGAGCTACTTTGAATGGGTACAGAACCAGGAAGGACTGCTCTGGGATTCCGACGAAGTGAACGTGCGCTTGCAGAAAATCATGGCGCGCGCCTTCCACGATATGCTCGAAGCGATGCGCAAGCACCACGTGCCGCCCCGCGCCGCCGCAATGACTGTAGCCGTCGGGCGCGTCGCCGAAGCCACGCTGGTTCGCGGCTTGTTCCCGTGATTTGGATCCGGACATAGCAGACTTTTTGTCTGCGCAACTCAAATTTCTAACGACGATTTACCGAGTTTCAGACTTAAACGACTGAAACTCGGTTTTCTTTTGCAAAATTACCTTGCAGAGGAAATTTAACGCGCGTACATTCGCAGGTGCCGGGCGTTTTCTGGCGCGAGAATCCAAGTCCTCGGCGCCGGGAAAACGTGACCGGCTATTTTCTTCACGGGACGAGGTAAAAGACAGACCGACATGAGCCATTTGCATGGACAAGGAATCGCGGCAGCCCCAGTGCTGCTGACGATTGCGGGATTTGATCCGAGTTGCGGCGCGGGTGTTGGCGCGGATCTGAAGACGTTCGCTGCGCATGGGTGTTACGGGATGGCGGCGATCACTTCGCTGACGGTGCAGAGCACGCAGGGTGTGGAGGCGGTGCACAACACTCCCAGCGCGGAGCTGCGCGAGCAGCTGGAAATCCTGGCGCGGGACTCCGACATCATCGCCGTGAAGATCGGCATGCTGGGAAACCGCGGGAATGCCGTGGTGGTAGCTGAGTTTCTGGATGCGCACAAGTTTACGCACGTGGTGCACGACCCGGTGATGAAATCGTCGAGCGGGAAAGAGTTGCTGGACGCCGGTGGAATCAACTACGTTTCCGCTGAACTGCTGAAACGCGCCAGCGTGATCACCCCGAATATTGCCGAAACCGAAGTGTTGACCGGGATTACGATCAAGGAAGTCGTTGACATGGAAGCCGCGGCTCGGAAGCTCGTGGAGATGGGGGCCCAGGCAGTGATTGTGAAGGGCGGCCACATGGAAAAGGCCGTCGACGTGCTTTTCGACGGGAAAGAGATGCACCATCTTGGCGGTGACCGCGTGAAGGTCGAAAACACGCATGGCACGGGCTGCACGTTTGCTTCAGCGATTACGGCGCAGCTTGCGGCGGGGAGACCGCTGCTTGAGGCTACGACGCTGGCAAAAGCCTATGTGATGAAAGCGATCGAGAAGGCCTATCCGGTGGGCAAGGGCCGATTGCCCCTAGACCACTTTTACCGGATGAAAATTGAGCCGCTGACGCGCGGCACGCATGAAGTGCCGCAGCATGGCTTGCACCCGGCAGCCGAGCCCGCCGCGCACTGAGGCGACATTTCGAAGCAGTCATCCTCTGAAGGGCCGAGTAGGGCAAGGAGGGACTATGCAGAAGATTTTTCGGTGCACGGGCTGCCAACGGGGCATGCGGATCGTGGGATCCACCGGGTTGGGCAAGCATGTCGCGCGAACCGCCGTCTGCCCGTACTGCAACAAGAAAAACAAAGTGACCTGGCCGCGCGGCGATCAGTTCAACGTGCAGCGCGTCGGCTCAAGATAAGCGTCATCGCCGGCTGAATTGACGCTCTCACCAGCCCCCTCCACCGCCGCCACCCCCTCCTCCGCCGGAACCTCCGCCTCCTCCACCACCACCCGAGCCGGGGGCAGAGGAAGAAGACGAGATCGCGCTGGTGAGCGAACTGCCGAAGGACGAAGCGAAGCCTGCTCCGCTGAAGCTGTTCCAGGAGCTGCCGGAGTAAAACGATGGTGTGTAGGCGGAGCCGGAACTTCCCGGAGCGGTACCCGCTGCCGAAAGAACTCCCGAGAATTTGTTAGCCCAATCCTGCTCGACGTCCAGGGCCAGGGCGTATGGCAGGAATTTTTCAAACACCTCGGGCGTCTGCAGCGGAGGCGCGGCGCGGTTCAGGCGATCGCCTTCCACCGAGCTGAGAAACATCTTGAAGCCTTCCACCTGATCCATCAGCCGGCGCCCGGCGAAGGTAGGCGCTTTCATAAGATGAACAAAGACGCCGTGGAGAATGCCGGTGGCAATGAGAAAGATGCCGAAGGAAAGAGACGTAACTTTTGTCAGGAAGAACAGCCCCAGGGCTTCGCCACCTAGGAAAGGGAGGGTGAATAGAGTGAGAGAGAGAGCTCTGCCGCCACTTACAAGCGCGGAATGGCCGCCCCGAAGGACTTGTTTCCAGGCAGCAAGGGCACCGAGGACCATGGCGGAAACGGCGGTCGTCCAGATGGTGAGCCACAAGGCCACGAACAATCCGCCGATCGTTCCAGCAGAGCCTAGAGTTGCGAAATAGGCGAGAGCCACCAGCAAGGAAATGAGAATAGCGGGAATCAGATAGCGAGAATTGGTCAGAAAGTACGTTTTTTCTTCGGCCGCTTGCAGCCACTTTTGCGTTGCGACCATCGCGCTCTTGATTGCCGTGTGATTTTCCTGCTTCAGGAGGATGTCGTTTCGTCCCTCGAAGAGTGCGGAGGCGATTTGTTTTTCGTCGTCTGTAAGTGCGCGATTGTCCTTGCCTGTGAGCGTGAGCCTGTACGCTCCCGACTCCTCCTTGATTTTCAAGAAGCCGCGAACGGCCATATCGAGAATGGCGGCGGCAAAGGTTTTGTTGTCATAGCCCATGCGCATGAGGTAGCGCATCGAGGACGGAGAAAGATTCGCGGGAGGTTCGTAGAGGGCCATTATGACGCCGCGGGCGGGATCGCGGCCGACGGCGGACCAGGCGATGAGGTAATAGAGCAGGGTAACAAGAAAGCCGGAGCCGAGCAGGAGCGCGCCGCGATTATCACGAAAGAAAAATTCCAGGTTCTGCGAAAACGTGGGCGGGGTGATGTAGCCCTTGGGCCACTGGAGCAGCACGCTCAGTCCTTCGTGCCAAACCAGGGGGCGCTGGGCGGTGAACTCGAATCCGGCGTCATCGCTGGAAGAAGAGAGGCGTGATTCGCGCGAGCCTTTCGGGCCAGTGAACCCGGAGAGGGTGACCCTGTCCGCAGGAATATTCAAGGGAAGGTGAACCGTGGCGCTGGCGGCGTCGATGGGAAAATCCCAGCCGTTGCCGGTGACGTTCCAGAAAAGCTCGTCGTGATCCTTGTAAAAGCCCAGTTGGCGGTTGGTGGTGTAGGTGATGGTGTAGACGTGCCGGCCCGGGCTAACCATTGTGTTGGGATTGCCGAGGTAGATGCGCTTGCCATTGAACTGGTCTTCGACGCGGAACTGTTCCTGAGCGGAATCGCAGGTGGCGGAGAGCATCTGGAAACCGACAACGTACCGGTTGTTATAAGGATCTGTATATGTAGTGGGGAAATCGCGGAAGATTCCGTGGCGGATTTGCTGGCCGGTGCTGTTGACCGTGATGGTTTCGGTCACTTGCAGAGAGCCGTCGTCTTCGAGCGTGATGTCGCTGTGATAGTCGAGGATGCGCTCAGCGGGCCCGCGCGCGGAGACCGCGGCGAACAAGCAGAAGCACCCGAGCAGAAAAGCGCGAATTGCAAAGAAAACACGCATGGAATTGACACTTCCAGTGTAGACGGAGGAAGCAGGATTCGCGCAGCTGGAGTGCGGGATAGTTAATCGCATATGCGGCACGATATTTGCTGCGGGTTTGTGGCGGGCTGGCTTCCCTCTTTCGTCGGGACAAGTAAAAGCCAGCACCAGATGGAAGAATGAAGAGAATCGACGACTAGGAACGGTGGACTAACTTCCCGGCGACGATGGTGGCTGCAGGGCCGCCTTTGAAGGTGCGGCCGTCGAACGGGGAGTTGCGGGATTTGCTGGGGCTTTCCTTTACGTGGTAGGTCCAGGGACGATCCAGAGAAAAAATCGTGATGTCGGCGGGTTCGCCGGGAGCGAGCTTGCGATCTTTGCCAAGGACACGCGCCGGACCCGTCGTGAAAAGTTCGACCATGCGCATCAGCGGGATGCGATTGGTGTGGACAAGTTGCTCGAGGGCGAGGCCGACGGCGGTTTCGAATCCGAGAATGCCGAAGGGGGCCTTGTCGAACTCGACGTCTTTGATGGCCGGTTCGTGGGGGGCGTGATCGGTGGCGATGGCGTCCACGGTGCCGTCGGCGAGGCCGGCGAGGAGCGCTTCGCGATCTTCCCTGGCGGCTAGCGGCGGATTCATCTTGAAGCGGGAATCGTAGGTGACGTCTTCGTCGATCAAGGTGAAGTGGTGCGGAGTGACTTCGCAGGTGACGCGCAGACCTTGTTTCTTGGCGAAGCGTACTTGTTCGAGGGATGCTTTCGCCGAAAGATGGGCGATGTGCAGGCGCGCACCGGTGAGTTCCGCGACCTGAACGTCGCGCGCGACGCAGACAGATTCCGCGGCGGCGGGCATGCCGGAAAGTCCCAGGCGGGTGGAGGCAACGCCTTCGCGCATGACGGCGCCGGCGGCCAAGGAAACGTCTTCGGCATGCTCGATCACGGGGAGATCGAGGCTGCGGCAATAGTCCATGATCTGGCGCGCCAGTTTGGCGGTGGCGATGGGTTTCCCGTCGTCGGAGACGGCCACAATGCCGGCGTCGCGCATGGCGGCAATTTCAGAAATGTCTTCGCCCTTGCTGCCGACGCTGGCGGCGCCGATGGGCCAGACGCGGACGTGGCCATGAACCTTGGCACGATCGACGATGAAGCGGGTGATGGAAGCGTTGTCGTTGACGGGGCGGGTGTTGGGCATGCAGCAGACGGCGGTGAATCCGCCACGTGCCGCCGCTTTGGTGCCGGTTTCGATGGTTTCGGAATTTTCCTGCCCCGGCTCGCGGAGATGGACGTGCATGTCGATGAAGCCGGGGGCGACGATGAGGCCGGCGGCGTCGAACATTTCCGCGCCGTTCGCGTGGGGGATTTTTCCGGGAGCGGCGATTTCGGCGATGGTTTCTCCGTCGAGAAGAATATCGCGGACAGCGTCGGTTTTGGAAGCGGGGTCTAGGACGCGGCCGTTCTTAATCAGAAGCATGCGCGGATTCCTTGGATTTGGCGTCGGGTTTCACTTCAAGAGCGGGATGCGTGCCTTCGTCGGCGCCGACCATCAATAGGTAGAGGATGGCCATGCGGGTGGCGACACCGTTGGTGACTTGTTCGAGCACGGCGGATTGCGGGCCGTCGGCGACTTCGGGAGTGATTTCCGTGCCGCGGTTGATGGGCCCGGGATGAAGAATCAGGGCTTCGGGTTTGGCGAGTTTCATGCGCTCGGCGTTCAGTTGATAGAGCAGGATGTAATCGCTTTGCGAGAGGGAAGGCTCGTGGAGGCGCTCGGTTTGCACGCGAAGGACGATGATGACGTCGGCGTCTTCCAGGGCTTCTTCGACGCGATAGACGCAGCGAATCGGGGTGCCTGTGGGGCCGATTTTTTCCAGTTCGCGGGGAACCCACATGGCTGGGCCGCAGAGAGTGAAGCGGCAGCCGAATTTTCCGAGGAGATGAATGTTGGAGCGAGCCACGCGAGAGTGGGCGATGTCGCCGAGAATGGTGACGTTGAGATTGTTCAGGTGGCCGATGCGATCGCGGATGGTGAGCGCGTCGAGCAAGCCCTGCGAAGGGTGCTCGTGGGTACCGTCGCCGGCGTTTACTACCGGGATTTCTAGATGCCGGGCTACGAAATCTGCCGCGCCGGAGGAGGCGTGGCGCATTACAAAACAATCCGGGCGCATGGCGTTGAGATTGTTGGCGGTGTCGAGAAGGGTTTCGCCTTTTTTCAGGCTGGAGGCTTCGGCCTGGAGGTTCATCGTGTCGGCGCCGAGGCGCGAGGCGGCGGTGGCGAAACTCAGGCGCGTGCGAGTGGAATTTTCGAAAAAAGCCAGGGCGACCGTTTTGCCGCGGAGAGTGGCGAGTTTTTTGAGTGGATGGCGCTGAATTTCCTGGAATGGTTTGGCTTGATCGAGAATGAAGGTGAGTTCGTCCGCGGAGAGCGGTTCAAGAGCCAGAAGGTCGCGGAAACGATAGGTCAAATTTGCACTCGATCGCACGCCGGGAGGAGCGCGCTTCGTCTGGAGAGATAGTTTACGCGATGGGGGCGGGGACGCAAAGAATAGATATCAGATAACAGCGACCAGCGATTAGGAGGGCAAAAAGAAAAGCAGATCCCTCACCCGCAAACTGCGCGAGTTCGGGATGACAGCGTAGCAGGGTTCGAGGGAATTAGTCGATGCGGTCGACCAGGACTACGCGCTCTTCCTTGTCGATCTCGATTAGGCGGACTTCGATGATTTCGGTGTCGCTGGTTTGCACGGTGCGGCCGACGTATTGGGCTTCGATGGGCATTTCGCGGTGGCCGCGGTCGATCAGGACGCAGAGGGAGACGCGCTTGGGGCGACCGAGGTCGAAGAGGCCGTTCATGGCGGCGCGGATGGTGCGGCCGGTGTAGAGGACGTCGTCCACGAGGACGAGGTCCATGCTGTCCACACCGAAGGTGATGTCCGAGGATTGCAGGACGGCTTGCGGGGCGACTTTGGAGAGGTCGTCGCGATAGAGAGTGATGTCGAGTGTGCCGACGGGGACGTCGACACCGTCGATGCCGCGCATGGCTCGGGCGATGCGTTGGGCCAGCGGGACACCGCGGCGGCGGATACCAATCAGGGCCAGGCTCTTGGTGCCGCCGCTTTTTTCGACAATCTGGTGGGCCAAGCGCTGCAGGGTGCGGTCGATTTCGGCCGCGGACATTAATTGGGATTTTTCGACGATACGCATGTTCGCGTAATGCTAGCACAAGTCGGGAAGACCGGAAGTGTGGGGTGAACCTGAAAGGGGATTCACGCCGGGGCCATGCCGGCGTGCTAGACTTTCGCGGAATTCGAGAGGGAGAGGTCCATGGGTCTGAGGATGAAATCGGGGTCAAGGATATGCGGGGCGCTGGCTTTGGCCGCTCTGGCGGCAGGGTTTTCGGCGAATTGCGTGGTGGCGCAGGCGCCCAAAACGGCTGCGGCCGCACCGAAAAAGCCGAAACTGGTGGTGTTGCTGGTAGTGGACCAAATGCGCGGCGACTACGTGGACAAATTTCGGGGCCAATGGACTGGAGGATTGAAGCGGTTGCTCACGGAAGGCGCCTGGTTCCGCGCCGCGGCTTATCCTTATGCAGCAACGGAAACGTGCGTCGGCCATTCAACGATTTCAACGGGATCGTTTCCCGCGAGCCACGGGATGGTGGCAAATGCCTGGTGGGACCGCGGGGAGCAAAAGATGGTGACCTGCACAAGCGATCCAAACGCGAAGAACACAGCGTATGCGGGAGGCAGCACAAAAGGCGGGGATTCTGCGTGGAGGATGCAGGTGCCTGCTTTTGCGGAGGAGTTGAAGTTTCAAACTGGCGGTGCCACCCGGGTGGTTACACTTTCAATAAAAGCGCGTTCAGCCATCACGATGGCGGGCCACAAAGGCGATGCTGTGACGTGGATTGACACGTCGGGCGCCCTGGTGACTTCTTCGGTCTTTGGTAGCGCGCCGTTTGTGGAGGAGTTCGCGAAAAAAAATCCTGTAGCTCAGGATTTCGGGAAGACCTGGTCGCTGTCGCAGCCGAAAACCGCGTATCTCTACAACGAGACGGCAACCGGAGCCGCGACAGTAGATGGTGGGGCGACGAATTTTCCCCACTCCTTGCGCGGAAAGGGAGGAGCGTCGACGCCGGATGCGGCGTATTACGAGCAATGGGCAACCAGCCCTTTCGCCGACACGTACCTCACGAAATTGGCGGAAACAGCCGTGGATTCGCTTGGTCTCGGAAAGGGCGGCGCGACGGATTTTCTGGGGGTGAGCTATTCGTCGGTGGATTATGTCGGCCACACGTTTGGGCCAAGGAGTTGGGAGATTCAGGACATTCTGGTGCGGCTGGACAGGGATCTTGGGGAGCTCTTCGCGTTTCTGGATAAGAAAGTGGGCGCGGGCAACTACGTTGTGGCGCTGAGTGCGGACCACGGCGTTGCGCCCATACCTGTGGATATGCAAACGACGGGCGTGGATGCGGACGTTCTGAGTCTGCCGGAACTGCAAGGGCGCATTGAAAAGGCCCTGGAGCCGATGAATTTCGTGAAGCCAGTGGTTGCTCGCATGGCGGGGAATGAGCTGTATTTTGCAGAAGGTGTTTACGCGCGATTGAAGGCGGATCCCGCGGCCATGAGCGCAGTCCTCGGTGCGATTTCGACAATGACGGGGGTGGCCGCGGTTTATCGGGCGGAAGATTTGGGCAACGGTACAACACCCATCGCCCAAACGCGGAAGGCGGCGGTGCTGAGCTACTTTGCAGGGCGAAGCGGCGACCTTTACGTGTTGCAGAAGCCGTACTGGCTGTTGGACAGCTCTCCTGAGGGCGGCAGGCGGGCCACAGGCACAGGGCACGGGACACCGTACAATTACGATCAGCACGTGCCCGTGTTTTTCATGGGATTCGGGATTCAGCAGGGAGAATATTTTGAGCCGGTGACGCCAGCGGATATTGCACCTACCTTCGCGGTCCTGACGGGAGTGACCCTGGCTACGCGGGACGGCCGGGTGCTGGCGGAAGCTCTGCAGAAACCAGCCAAGAAGGAATAATTGCTGGAGAATCCCTGTAGCTCACCCCTTTAGGGGTGAGGCATTTCCCAACCCTTG
The DNA here is from genome assembly GCA_035484435.1 of Vulcanimicrobiaceae bacterium. Classification (GTDB taxonomy): domain Bacteria; phylum Acidobacteriota; class Terriglobia; order Acidiferrales; family UBA7541; genus Acidiferrum. The sequence goes on from DATHOY010000149.1 coordinate 30,358, forward strand.
GCAAGATTTCGCCATCGCCATGGAAACCCTCAGGCCTGAAGGCCTGAGCTACAGTGCCGGAATCCTTGGGCCGGAGTTCGTGATATCCTCCCGATGAGTGAATCCCTCCGACCGCGTTGACCTCAGCGTGCAGGTTGGCGCTCTGCGCCTCGCTAATCCCATCATTGCCGCTAGTGGAACCTTTGGGTATGGGCTGGAGTTCGCCCACCTGGTGGACTTGAATCGCCTCGGCGGATTTGTCACCAAAGGAATCTCCCTGCAGCCCATCGAGGGCGCGCCGGCTCCACGGCTCTGCGATACACCGGCGGGAATGTTGAACGCGGTCGGCTTGCAGAACGTTGGCGTTGAAGTTTTCGTTAAAGACAAACTCCCACTGTTGCGAAAATACAACACTCACGTGATCGTGAACGTTTTCGGTGTTTGCCAGGAAGACTACGTGGGAGTGATCGAGCGACTCGAAGAAGCGGAGGGAATCTCGGCCTACGAGCTGAATATCTCCTGCCCTAACGTCAAGAAAGGTGGCATGCAGTTCGGCAGTGACCCTGCTCTTGTAGAGGAGGTAGTAGGGGCGGCGCGGAAGGCAGCGCGGAATCGGCCGCTCTGGGTAAAACTGATGCCTCTTGTTACAGACATTGGACTTATCGCGAAAACGGCCGAGGGAGTAGGGGCTGACGCCCTCACAGTGGCTAATACTTTTCCAGCAATGGCCATCGATTTTAGAACCCAAAAGTCCCGCTTGGGGAATCAAACGGGAGGTCTTTCGGGCCCTGCCATCAAGCCAATCACCCTCCGGTTGGTCTGGGAGGTAAGCAAGTCCGTGAAGATCCCGGTCATTGGATTGGGAGGCGTGGAAACCGTCTCCGACGTCCTCGATTACGTTTCTGTAGGTGCCACAGCAGTACAGGTCGGGACGGCCAGCTTCTCTGACCCGAAGGCCAGTGAGGCAATTGTGAAGGGTTTAGACAAGGGTCTAACTGAGCTTAAAATGTTTACTTTCAATGAGTTGAAAGGCAACTTTTCCAGGGAAAATGGTTGACATAATGCGGTTTTTTTGATACACTTTTTTAGTATTTGTAGCGGATTAAACACACTATGAGACGACCACTCTTTGTAGCATGGGCCGCGATTCGTTGGGTGCCGTTGATGTTTTTGATTGCACCCGCAATGGAAGCACCCTTGGTGGCTTTGAAGAGCGAGCCGGTAAAGCCGATCAAGGTATGGGTTGGAAACGCCAGCTGGTATGGCCCCAACTTTGACGGGAAGAAGACTGCGAACGGCGAGCGGTTCAACGCCGAGAGCCTGACAGCCGCCCATCCGAACCTGCCGTTCGGATCCTGGGTGCGCGTCGTAAACACCCGCAACGGGAAATTTGAGGTTGTGCGCATTAATGACCGGGGTCCGTATCAAGAAGGACGTGAAATTGATGTATCCTATCGCGTAGCCCGGAAGATTGGCCTGATTAACTCGGGAGTCAGCCAGGTGCGGCTGGAACTGATGCAGCTGCCGCCGAAGCGAACCCGAGACGACGCAAGCCAGAACTGATAAACTACGGGCGCGTCCCCGACCTTGACCACTTTTGACGCCCATCCACGAAGCAGCCTGATTGTAGCGCTGGACTTCGATTCCCTGTCCACAGCACTGAGATTTGCCGGCCAGGTTTTCGACCTGGTTGGCATGTTCAAGATCGGCAGCCAGCTGTTCACTTCGGCCGGGCCGGAAGCGGTGCGGCAGGTGGCGAAGCTGGGCGCGGAAATTTTCCTCGACCTGAAATTCCACGACATTCCGAATACGGTTGCGGGCGCGGTGCTGGCGACAGCGGCTTTGCCGGGGCTGAAGCTTGTGAACGTGCATGCGCTGGGCGGCACGGCCATGCTGCATGCCGCAGCGCAGGCCATCAGCGCCGGTGTGCCGATGGGTGCGGACCGACCACGGTTGCTTGCGGTGACACTGTTGACCAGCATGGATGCGAAGACGGTTCGCGAAGTGGGAATTGGCGGGCCGCCCAATTCGCGAGTGGTGAAACTGGCGAAGGTTGCGCAAAAAGCAGGCGCGGATGGCGTGGTGGCTTCGGTGCAGGAAGCGAAAGCGATTCGCAAAGCCTGCGGACGGGATTTTCTGATTGTGACACCGGGTGTGCGGCCCAAAGGCAAAGGCGCGGATTCGGAAAGAGACGATCAGGCCCGCACCGCAACGCCTCGCGAAGCGATCCGCGCAGGCGCGGATTTTATTGTTGTCGGCCGGCCGATCCTCGCAGCTGCGGACCCGCGCGCTGCCGCGCAGGAAATTGTCGACGAAATCGCGTCCGCGAAATAGCGGGAGTCCTGCGCGTCCCGTACCATCAAATTTACTTCTTTGCGTCCCAATGACCACCAATTTCAAGAGCATTATCGTCGGAACAGCCGGGCACATCGATCATGGCAAGTCCACTTTGATCGAAGCGCTGACCGGCACGCATCCCGACCGGCTGGAAGAGGAGAAACGCCGCGGGATCACGATCGATCTGGGGTTTGCGTTTCTGGAAGACGAAGGCGTGCGGTACGGGTTCGTGGATGTGCCGGGACACGAGCGGTTCGTGAAAAACATGCTGGCGGGGGCTTCGGGAATTGACCTGGTGCTGCTGGTGATAGCCGCGGATGAATTGATCAAGCCGCAGACCCGGGAACATTTCGATATTTGCCGGTTGCTGGGCGTGCAGCGCGGCGTGATTGCGCTGACGAAAAGCGATCTGGCGGACAGCGATACGCGCGAACTGGCGAGGATGGAGATTGAGGAGTTCGTGAAGGGCACTTTTCTGGCGAGTGCTCCGATTGTGGAAGTCAGCGCAAAAACTCAACAGGGACTTGCGGAGCTAAAAACGGCATTGCGGAAAGCGGCGCAAGAAATCAGCGCGAAAGATACGGGACGCTACTTCCGTTTGCCGATTGACCGGTCGTTTGCCGTGAAGGGATTCGGAAGCGTTGTGACCGGCACGCTTTTTTCGGGGCACGTAGCCATTAGCGATGAGGTGGAGCTTCTGCCTTCGGGTAAGGTGCTGCGAGTGCGCGGGCTGCAGACCGGCGGCAAGAGCGTGGAGCGCGCCGACGCCGGCCAACGCACGGCGATAAACCTCGCGGGGATCGAGCACACCGCCATTCAACGGGGGATGGTGCTTTCGTCGCGCGGGCGCTTGCGCACGACGCGCCGCGCGGATGTGCGGCTGGAACTGCTGCCAAGCGCTCCGGCGCTGAAACACCGGGCGCGTGTACATTTCCACGCCGGGACTTTGGAAACCGTCGGAGAAGTATACCTGCTGGGCGCGCGGGAATTGGCACCGGGCGGAAACGCGATGGCGCAGATTCGCCTGCAGGATGAGGCGGTATTGGTGCGCGACGACCGGTTTATCGTGCGGCAGTTTTCGCCGGTGGTGACGATTGGCGGCGGAACGGTGCTGGACCCGCACGCCAGGCGTTTTGCGGCGAAGGACACGGGCCGCGGGCAATTTCTGGCCACACTTGAAAAAGGTTCCCGCGAAGAAATTATTCAGGCTATGGCCGAACGAAATATCCTTGGAATTACGGCGGAAGAGGTCATTGTCCGCACGGGTTGGGTCGAGCAAGAGATTCAGTCAACCGCGAAAATAGTGGCGGATAAAAAGCTGAGCCGCGTGGTTTCCAGCGAGCCCCTGATCCTGATTGCGGAACCGATTTTCGCGGAGATTGGCAAGAAACTGCTGGCCCGGGTGGAGCGGTTTCACAAAGAAAATCCTCTGCTCCCCGGAATCACACGGGAAGAATTAAAGGCTAGTCTCGGCCGCAGAGTTCGCCCGGAAACCTTTGTCACTGCGCTTCAGATGCTGCTGGAGCAAAAGAAAATCACCCAGCAGGGTGAGTTCATCAAGAAAGCGGGAACGGAAATTACGTTGGCGCCGGAGGAGTTGCGCGCGCAGGAGCAGATTGCGCTGGCGTTTGCGAAGGCGGGCCTCGCGGTGCCCTCCGTAAAGGAGGTGCTGGCGCAGCTGAAGATCGAGGCTGCGCGCGCCGAAAAGTTGCTGCAGATCCTGCTGCGGGAAAAGGTGCTGGTGCGCGTCTCGGCGGACCTGATTTTCCATCGCGATGCCCTGACCGCGCTGAACGCGCTGCTGGCTCAGTACAAGAAATCGCAGGGCGACCGGATTGGGGTGCCGGCGTTTAAGGAACTGACCGGTATCACTCGAAAATACGCCATACCGCTGCTCGAGTACCTGGACCGGCAACGGCAAACCCGGCGCGCCGGCGACGAGCGTGTTATCCTATAGGGGCAGTAGGCGGCCAAGCTTGCCGAGTGCAGGCGATTGCGCTACGTTGAAGGAGCGCGAAGTTCGAGGCCCCGGAGGCAGTTATGGGTGAATTTGGTCCAATGCATTGGCTGGTCGTTCTGGCGGTGATTCTTATTTTCTTTGGCGGCAGGAAAATCCCCGAACTCATGAGGGGTTTCGGCGAAGGCATTCGCAGCTTTAAGGAAGGCATGAGCGGCACGTCCACTACGCAGGCTCCGCCGCAAACACAGCCCCCTGCCGAGAAACCTTCCGAAGAGAAAAAGTAAGCCGCGGCGACGGAAGATTCGAAAACTGTTGAAAGGCTCCTGCAACGGCAGGGGCCTTTTCTATTACAGGCCAGAAATCGCACCAATGAAAAACTCCGCAGAATCGAGGGGATGTACTGGGCCTGTACTTCCGTCCAGTTTCCGAGCCGCAACTTTTTCCTCAGACTTGGGTATTACCGAGTACCCAGTACGTCGATCAAACAGGTACTTAAGGAGAATAAAGATATGAGCTTCCAGTTTTCGAAGTGGACGGTATTGCCCGCAGCGGTGCTGCTGATGGGCACGGTAGCAATGGGCCAGGACACGAGTTCGACCAGTACTTCGACGCAGAGCACGACTTCGACAACGACGCCCGCGGCGAAGCCAACCATCGCGCAGCGCAAAGAAAATCAGCAGGATCGAATTGCGAACGGCGTGCAGAGCGGCCAGCTGACGGCAGGCGAAACTTCAAAGCTCGAAACCAAGGAAGCCGCGATTAATGGCGAGACTCGCGCGGACCGCGCCGCCAACGGCGGCAAGCTGACCTCCGCGGAAAAACAGCAGATCAACACGCAGCAGAACCAGCTTTCGAAGCAGATTTACAACGACAAGCACAACGCCAACACCGCGCAGTACGGGAACAACAAAGTGGGGCAACGCCGGGAAAATCAGCAGGACCGCATCGCGCAGGGCATCAAGAGCGGCCAGTTGACCGCCGGCGAAACGGCCAAGCTGGAAAATCAGCAGAAGGGCATCAACCAGCAGGTGAAGGCGGACCGCGCGGCGAACGGCGGGAAGCTGACCCCGGGCGAGAAGACGCAGATCAACAAGGAACAGAACGCGGCTTCGAAGAACATCTACAACAAGAAGCACAACGCGAAGACGCAGGCCCCGAAGAAGTAAGCAGCACGAAAAACGTAATGGCAAAACGCCCTGGCTTTGGCCGGGGCGTTTTCATTTTGGAGAGAAAGAAAAAGGCTTTAAAACAGAGTACACAGAGGAGCGCAGAGGGCACAGAGAAGAGCGGACTGTCCGCCGCGGCGGGCGAGTTCTACGTGGAGTTTTCCGACCAACCCAGGGATTGGAGTTCGGTCAGGACTCGCGAGAGCGGCAGGCCGACTACGTTGAAGTAGCAGCCTTCTATGCGGGGGATGTAGCGGCCTGCCTGGCCCTGGATGGCGTAGGCGCCGGCCTTGTCATAGGGCTCTTCTGTTGCGAGATAGGAAGAAAGTTCTTCGTCCGTGATCGGACGGAAGTGGACCAGCGTGGACTCCGTGAATTGGCGCCGCTCGCCGTCGGGGAGGCGAATCAGGGCAACACCGGTCAGAACGGAGTGCGTACGTCCGGAAAGTTGCTGGAGCATGTGCCGCGCATTTTCGACGGTTCCGGGCTTGCCGAGAATCTTGTCGTCCAGAACGATGACCGTGTCGGCGGCAAGAATGATTGCAGGGCCTACGGCACGAGCGGTAACTAGATCGGCCTTGGCATTGGCCAATCGCTGGACCAACTCTGCCGGCGCCTCACCTGGAAATGGCGATTCATCTACCGCGGAAGAAAGCACGGAAAAAGGCAATCCGGCATTAGTGAGAATTTTGGCGCGCTGCAGCGATGAGGAGGCAAGAATCAGCTTCATGGGGGTTCGTGGAAAGAATACTACAGGCCAAGCGAAGTGACAGCTGTGCGCAGGAACAGGGATTGCTAATTGTGCGTATAACCCAAGAGCGGGCCGGGCGAGCCCGGCCCCTACAAAGGATCGCGATCGAAACAGAAAAGTTGTTGGGCATCAGATGACCACGGATTCCTGGTATTCGCCGTAGACGCGGCGGAGGGTGTCGGAGATTTCGCCGACTGTGGCGTAGGCTTCGACGGCGGCGAGGATTGCGGGGAGAAGATTTTCCGTGGTGCGTGCGCGGCGATCGAGTTCAGCGAGGGCCGCTTTGGTTTTTGCGGAGTCGCGTTTGGCGCGCAGGGCTTGCAGGCGCTGGACCTGATTTCGTTCGATTTCGGCGTCGATGCGCATGGTGGGAATGCCGCGCTCTTCGCTGGCTACAAAATCGTTCATGCCCACTACGATTTGCTCCTTGGTTTCGACAGAGCGCTGGAAATCGTACGCGGCGCGCTGGATTTCGGATTGCACGAAGCCAGACTCGATTGCTTTGATCATGCCGCCCATGGCGTCGATTTTTGCGAGGTATTCCTGTGCGCGGCCTTCGATTTCATTGGTGAGCGTTTCGATGGCGTAGGAACCGGCCACGGGGTCGATGGCGTTCGCGACGCCCGTTTCATTGGCGATGATCTGCTGCGTGCGCAGGGCGATCAGCGCGGCTTCTTCGGTGGGCAGCGACAGTGCTTCGTCCATGGAGTTGGTGTGCAGTGACTGGCAGCCGCCGAGCACGGCCGCGAGAGCCTGGATGGCCACGCGCACGATGTTGTTTTCCGGCTGCTGGGCGGTCAGCGAAGAGCCGGCGGTTTGCGCGTGGAAACGGAGCAGCAGGGAGCGCTCGTCCCTTGCGTGAAACCGGTCGCGCACGATTTTGGCCCACAGGCGGCGCGCGGCGCGGAACTTGGCGACTTCCTCGAGCAGGTCATTGTGAGCGTTGAAGAAAAAGGAGAGCTGCGGCGCGAACTCATCGATCATCAGGCCTGCGCGCAGAGCAGCGTCAACGTAAGCAATGCCGTCGGCGAGGGTGAAGGCCACTTCCTGCACGGCCGTCGAGCCCGCCTCGCGGATGTGATAGCCGGAAATCGAGATGGTGTTCCACTTGGGAAGGGATTCGCGGCACCAGCCGAAAATATCGGTGACGATGCGCATCGCGTGCTGCACGGGATAGATGTATGTGCCGCGGGCGATGTACTCCTTCAGGATGTCGTTCTGCGTGGTGCCGGAAAGTTTTTTCAGGTCGGCGCCCTGCTTTTTCGCGACCGCAACGTAAAGGCACAGCAAAATTGCGGCGGTCGAGTTGATGGTCATCGAGGTTGAAACTTTTTCGAGCGGGATCTGGTCGAAAAGAAGTTCCATGTCTTCGAGCGAATCGATGGCCACGCCGACTTTGCCGACTTCGCCAAGCGCCAGTGCATGATCGGAGTCCATTCCGATTTGCGTGGGCAAATCAAACGCAACCGAGAGGCCGGCCTGGCCCTTGCTCAACAGATAGCGATAACGCTTATTGGATTCGGCGGCAGAGCCGAAGCCTGCGTACTGGCGCATGGTCCAGAAGCGGCCGCGGTACATCGTTGGATAAATCCCCCGGGTATACGGAAATTCGCCGGGATAGCCCAATGCTTCTTCCGGATTCCAGTCGCCAAGCGATTCCTCGGAATACAGGCGTTCGACGGGGAGTCCGGAAAGTGTGGTGAATCGCGGTCTGCGTTCGGCGGGAGCGCTCGATTTGGTTTTGTGATCGGACATACGAACCCGTTTCGAAGCGAGGAGAAAAGTGGCCGGCCATCCAGCCGGTCTCTAAAGACTATAGCTGGCGGGAGCGGCGAAAGGAACTGATCGCAAAGGCGACGAAGATTGCCGCGACGCCCACCGCCAAGACGATCAGCCAATGCGCGACGTCACGGGTCCAAGCGCGGAACGCGGAGTTGAGCCAGCCAAACGCCAGCACGGCGAACATGGCGCCGACGACCTCATGAAAAATCTGCTTCACCGTTAGCCACAGGCGGCGAAAACCGCGCGGTTCATTCGGGGCCAGGGCAATTGACGACGGCGTGGGCATCAATGCAGTTTAACCCAAGACCCGCACATGCTCCCTGCCGGCCCCCGGCCAAAAGGACAGGTTTGGGACTATGAACAGATTGACGACAAGCACGAGAAGCCAACTTGTATCGCTTTACAGGTAGGCCTAGAATCAGGATTGAAGTACTGGGGAGCCGCCCTTGCAACTCGACGATCATCTCAAAAACCTCTTGCGCGAGCTTGGACATGCAATCAACGACACCGTGTCTGAATCCGACAGGATTACCGGGGCGATTGCAGGAGTGCGCGCGCATGGTTACGACATCGTGTTGAAGCTCGATGCAACGATCGGTTTGGCGAAGCGCGACGGCCAGGCCGAAGAAGGCCCGCGCATCACCACCCAGGACCGGCGTTTCCTGGAATCG
>DATHOY010000150.1:0-4108 GCA_035484435.1 Vulcanimicrobiaceae bacterium
ACCCACGTTGCTCACCAGCGGCCCCGTCACCGACGTCACATTCACAATTCGGCCGTACTTCTGTTTCTTCATGATCGGCAACACGGCCCGGGTCATCAGGAATGCCGTGTCGAGCGTCATCCCCAACTGCCGCTGCCAATCTGCATAGCTGATTTTTTCGACCGTGGTGTTTCCCGGTTGGCGGCCGTTTTGCGCCATGCCCGCGTTGTTTACCAGAATGTCGATCCGGCTGGTGCGCCGCTCGACGGTCCCAACAACTTCATGCACGCGCTGTTCATCCGTCAAATCCGCAACAAAGGGGAACACGCGCTCCCCCGACGGATCGATTTGATTTGCGGCTTCATGGATGCGTTCGGTCGTGGCACCTATGGCTACAAATGCGCCCTCCCGGAAGAGTTGCCGGGCGATGGCGAATCCAATGCCCGTGGGACTGCCCGCCCCGGTCACAATTGCAGTTTGGCCTTGAAAGGAGAGGTTCATTCCTGGTGTGAACCTAGGCGTTCACTCCGCCGATGCAGAGATACTTGATCTCCAAGAATTCTTCGATGCCGTATTTCGAACCTTCGCGACCGAGGCCAGATTCCTTCACCCCGCCGAACGGCGCAACTTCGGTGGAAATAATTCCAGTGTTGATGCCGACAATTCCGTATTCCAGCGCCTCGGCTACGCGCCATACGCGCGCAAGATCGCGACCGTAAAAATAGGCGGCCAGCCCAAATTCCGTGTCGTTCGCCAGGGCGATCGCCTCCGCCTCCGTCTTGAAGCGGAAGAGCGGGGCGACTGGCCCAAACGTCTCCTCACGCGCTACCGCCATTTGCGTCGTGGCATTCACCAGGATCGTCGGTTCAAAAAAACGCCCGCCCAGCGCGTGGCGCTGGCCGCCGGCAATCACTTTCGCTCCCTTTGACACCGCATCCTTGATATGACTTTCCACTTTCTCAACGGCCGCGTTGTCGATCAGCGGTCCCTGTGAAGCACCCGCTTCCAGGCCCGGCGCCGGCTTCAGCTTTTTCACCGCCGCTACCAATTTTTCCGCGAACGCATCGTAGACCGAATCCTGGACCAGCACGCGGTTCGTGCAGACGCAGGTTTGCCCCGTGTTGCGATATTTCGAGGCGATCGCGCCTTCGACCGCCGCATCCAGATCCGCGTCTTCAAAAACAATGAACGGCGCGTTCCCGCCCAACTCCAGGGAAAGCTTCTTGATCGTTGACGCGCACTGCGCCATCAGCACTTTTCCGACTTCGGTCGAACCCGTGAATGAAAGCTTACGCACAATCGGATTGGACGTCAGCTCCGCTCCGATTTCCTTTGCGGAGCCCGTGATGACGTTCAAAACGCCCTTGGGCACTCCCGCGCGCTCGGCAAGTTCCGCCAGCGCGAGCGCCGAAAACGGAGTCTGCGCCGCTGGCTTGATCACCACCGTGCAACCCGCCGCGAGGGCCGGCCCCGCTTTGCGGGTAATCATCGCCAGCGGAAAATTCCAGGGGGTGATGCACGCAACGACACCGATGGGCTGCTTCAAAACAACTATGCGTTTGTCCGCCTGGTGGCCGGGAATTGTGTCGCCATAAACGCGCTTCGCCTCTTCGCCAAACCATTCGAGGAACGCCGCTGCGTACGCCACTTCCCCGCGGGATTCCGTCAACGGCTTTCCCTGCTCGAGCGTCATCAGACGCGCCAGGTCCTCCTGATTCTCCATCATCAAGTCGAACCATTTGCGCAGAACAATCGCCCGTTCTTTCGCGGTCCGCGCGCTCCAGGATTTGAAGGCTGCGTTTGCCGCTTCGATCGCGTGCCGCGTCTCCGCGCCGCTCAACTTCGGAACTTTGCCGATGATTTCGCCGGTGGCGGGATTGTCCACCGCGACCGTTCCGCCGCCCGCCGCTTGCACCCACTTCCCATCCACATAGCAGGCTTCGCGAAACAACCGCATGTCTTTCAGATCAACGGCGGCCGCCGCCGCGTTCGTGGCCGTGCTGGACATAAAACACCTCGTTCATTGTCTTGGTGCGCGAAAACTCAACCAGCTGTGAAAAAGCCGCCAGGCCTCGCGCGAAAACGTTTATGCGTGGGAAAGGGCAACCTGCTTTTGTTCGGAGACGAGCGCCAGCCCCGCTTCCAGCACGTCGAGCCCTTCGTCCAACTGCTCGTCCGTAACCACCAGAGGCACGAGGATGCGCACGACGTTCCCGTAAGTGCCTGCGGTAATGGTGATCAAGCCATGTTCGTACGCATACTTCGAAAGCTCTTTCGTCTGCGTACCGGCAGGTTCTCGCGTCTCGCGGTTGCTCACCAGTTCAATCGCGCACATGCCACCGAGGCCGCGCACGTTGCCGACAATCGGCCACTTCTGTTGCCACGCCTTCGCACGCTCTTCAAAGCGCTTCCCGATCGCCGTCGATCGCGCCAGCAATCCATCCTTCTCAATGGTTTCGATGGCGGCAAGGCCCGCCACGCAAGAAGTCGGATTCCCGGCAAACGTACTGCCAAGTCCGCCGGGAATCGGCGAATCCATGATTTCCGCGCGGCCCGTGACCGCGGCAATCGGCAGGCCGCCGCCCAAAGATTTCGCAGTGATCAGCAGGTCCGGTTCGACGCCGTAATGCTCGATCGCAAACATTTTTCCGGTGCGCCCAATGCCGCTCTGCACTTCGTCCGCAATAAAGAGAATTCCGTGCTTGTCGCAAATCTCGCGGATCACCGGAAAGAATTCTTTCGGCGGCACCACAAATCCGCCTTCACCGAGCACCGGCTCAGCAATAATCGCCGCCACCTGATCCGCCGCAACGACACGCTTGAATGTATCTTCCAGGTGATGCGCGCAAGTCATCTTGCAAGACGGATACGTCAGGCCATACGAGCAGTGATAGCAGTTGGCGTAGGGAATCCGGTAAATTTCCGGAGCGAACGGGCCGAACCCCACTTTGTAAGGATTCGTCTTGCTCGTCAGTGACATGGTCAGCAGAGTGCGCCCGTGAAACGCATCTTCGAAACAAATCACCGCCGGCCGCTTGGTGTGCGCACGGGCAATCTTCACCGCGTTTTCCACCGCTTCCGCGCCCGTGTTCACAAAAAAGGTTTTCTTCGCTCCCTTCATCGGAGCCAGTGAATTCAATTTCTCCGCTAGAGCGATATAGGACTCATACGGCGTGACGCCGAAGCACGTGTGTAGAAACTTTTCCAGTTGCGCCTTCACGGCGTTTTCCACCCGCGGCGCGCGGTGCCCGATGTTCAGGCAGCCGATCCCACCGGCGAAATCGAGATAGCGGTTGCCGTCCACGTCCTCAATCCACGCGCCCTCGGCCTTCGCCGTGAAAATCGGCGTAACCAGCTGCGGCCCGCGCGGAATCGCGGCTTCGCGGCGCGCCACCAGCGCTTTGGATTTTGGCCCGGGAATTTCGGTGCGCAATTGAATCGTCTTCATAGCTCTCACTTCCCTCTTTTAAATTCAGAAAAGTTTTCAGGCTCAGTACCAACCGATCGGCGTCTCATCGAGATTGACGTACACCTGTTTGGTTTCCAGATATTCTTCCAATCCCCACGGCCCGAGTTCCCGCCCGAAGCCCGACTGCTTGTAACCGCCCCATGGCGCTTCCACGTACGTGGGCTGCATGTGATTCACCCAGATAATTCCAGCGCGCATTGATTTTACGATGCGGAAAGCCTTAAAGATGTCACGCGTCCAGACCGCGCCCGCAAGCCCATACGGAGTGTCGTTGGCAATCTTGATCGCGTCGGCTTCGTTCTCAAACGGAATCACCGTGGCGACGGGACCAAAAATCTCTTCGCGGGCAATCCGCGCGCTGTTGTCGACGTCAAAGAAAATCGTCGGCTCCACGTAAAAGCCTTTGCCAAACGACTTCGCGCGCCCGCCGCCGATCGCCGTCTTCGCTTCTTTCTTGCCGATTTCCATATAAGAGGTCACACGGTCGTACTGCTCCTTGCTGACCAGCGGCCCCATCTTCGTATCGCGGTCAAGTGGCGCTCCCAGTTTGATGCGCTTGGCTTTTTCCGTCATAGCCTCAACGAATTTCGAATAAATCTTTTTCTCAACCAGAATGCGGCTGCCCGCCGAACAAACTTCACCCTGGTTGATGAACACACC
>DATHOY010000151.1:0-7573 GCA_035484435.1 Vulcanimicrobiaceae bacterium
GGCTGCGACGCTGTAGGTTCCCGCCGCGCCAGTCACGGAATTCGGTGCACGGCAATAATTTTCGTCATACGTCAGGGAAAGTGCGCCGGCACCGTTGGCTGTGAGCAAACCGACGACGGCTTTAGGCACTTCGGTCCCGCTTCCGCACGCGGAAAGTCCGGTGAGCGCTATGACCATGTTGCCGTCCAACGAAGAGTTGGTAAATCCGCCCGTTGGCGTCTGCTGCTGCACCACGGCTCCATTGAGCAGCGGGGTCGCCGTCGTCACTGCGTCGTTCTCCATCGCAAAGAATTTTCCCGCGTTCACCACGTACACCACAAAATTCAAGGTCCCGGGCGCTCCGCCGAACGTAAATGTGAAATGCATCGTGCCGCGTCCGGTAGCCGCATTGGATACCGTGTAATTCGCCGCGCTAAAGGTCATGGGATAGTCGGTGCCGTACGCGTTGACGTCTCCGGCCGCATTGCTCAAAGTTCCGGTTCCGTTCGAAGTGAAGCGCCCCTCAATCGCGGCACGATTCTTCGCGTTGTCAAACCCCGCGGCGCCGAACGCATAGTCGCCCGTAATTCGGGCGGTGCTGAAGGCGCTGGCGTCCGCTTTTTCCACGGTTCCTGACCCGATTGTTCCGCTCCCTCCAGTGGCGCCGAACTCAATGATGTGGGCATTCCCACTGGCAAGCATCGCAAAGGCAAATTTCAGCGATCCACCCGGCCCTATAAAGGTCATTACGCCTCTTTGATCCGCGCCGATTGAGTAGGTTCCCGTGAACGACTGTGCGGTCAACGTTGATCCAACGCCGACGCCGTTGGTGTCCAGTTCGCCGTTCGTCAGATTGCCGGCGCCGTCTGCCGTGAATCTTCCGACTGCCGCGAACACCGACGCAACGCTGGCATTTCCGCGAATCCCGTTGAAACTGAATGCGTAATTCCCGCTCAATTCGTGGGCGTTCGCGCCGCCGCCGGTCTGCGCCTGGACGCTCGCTCCAAGAAGTAGCGCCAGCCACACCATCAGCAGAATTTTCAACTTGCGCATATTTCCTCCGCTTGCTGGATGAACAGCAGAAACTTTCTAGTCATCGCGAATTTGCGGCGGACGATTACGGCACACGGGAGGGTAGAGTGCCACTCTTCCAATTGGCTCTAGACCCGGGGTCGAGGACGGCCCGGATTTCACCCTTGCGACCGGCGCACCCATCGCGGAACAGGAACTTGCGATCGTGAAATTCCCGTTCGAGCGCAATCAAACTCGGAGTGCAATCCCTGCCGCTCGGGTCAACTTTCGAGGCAACGCACCGCCGTATTGGTTATGCCAGCGCTGTGCCGCGGTAACAATCGGGTGGATGCTGCAAAGCCTGTTGGGGGAATTCCTGTAGGGTGGCGATCCTCGGACGAGGGGCGTAAATGCGTTGCTGCCGGTTATTCTTTGCTCAGATAGCCGGCCAACAACTTGGCGCAGCTTTCGACGAAATCCTGATCTGATTTGCCGAACGTGTCCGCGAAATAGCTTTCGATGTCCAATTCGCCAGCGAGCTTCTTGTTCACGTAAATTGGCACGACAATTTCGGATTTCACAAGATTCGACCCGGCGAGATATCGCGGGTCTTTCGAGACGTCCTGCACAACAACCACTTGTCCGCTGCTGGCCGCAGCGCCGCAGAGTCCCCGGCTTAGCGGGATACGCGCGTTGGGAGTAAAGCTCCCCGCATACGGGCCGACAATCAGGTAGCCCGCATCCGCCGGATCGACCAGATAAAAGCCAACCCAGTTGTAGCGGGCCATGTTTTCGTGGAGCCGCTTGGAGATCTGCTCCATCAGGACTTTCGACGTGGGAGCGCTCGCGGCATAACGTTGCAGTTCTAGGAGAAGTTCTTTCGCCGTCAGCGCCAAGTGTTCGGCCTCATTTTAAATGTCGGTATCTGGCCCAGAGAAATCTAGTCCAACGCGGACTTCAGCCGCTTGGCTGTCTTCTCCAACTGCTTTTTCAGAGCTTCGACGCGTTTCGAAATGTCCTTCAATTCTTCTTTTGCCATCTTGCTGGCATCCGACACTTTGCGAGCCTTGATGTGCGCTTCACGATTGGCCTTGCCCAAAGCAGCTCCAACCCTTTTTCCGACTTCGGTAAGTCTGTTCTTTTTCGCCATGGTGTTCCTCCTGTCTGGAGATTCATCGTATACCCTATGCTGCCAGTTTCGCCGCAAAAATTGAAACAAAATAGAAGGAACGCCAATTGACAGCATCCAGCGGCGGCGAATACAGTCGAGGGAATCCATTTGGAAGCGCAGACTCGGGGGAATTTGCAGATGCAAAAGCATGCGGCGATATGGCTGGGAATATCCTTGTTGGCTGGCAATTCGCTGGGCGCACAGGAAAAGGCTGCGCAGCCCGCGGCGGCTCCGGCGGCGGAGCAAAAGAAACTTCTCAGCCCGGAAAACTTTTTGGAGCTGCGCACCGTGCAGGATCCGCAGTTTTCACCCGACGGCCAGCGCGTGGCCTTCGTGGTCAGCGAGCCGCTGAAGAGTGAAAAGCGCATCCGCCACATCTGGATGTTCGACAAGCAGAGCGGCGCCGCGCGTCAATTCACGTACTCAGAAAAATCAGAAACAACTCCTCGTTGGTCGCCGGACGGCACAAAATTGGCATTCCTTTCGAATCGCGGCGGCGACGAACAGCAGATCTACGTCTTAAGCATGACGGGCGGCGAAGGCTCTCCAGTAACAAAGGGTAAGGCGAGTGTCATCGCCTTTGCCTGGTCATCCGACGGCCAATCCATCGCCTACATCGCGCCCGACGCCAAATCCGAAACGGAAGAAAAAAAGACCAAGGATAAAGACGATGCACGCGTGGTGGACAAGGACGACAAGCATCCCCGCCTGCGCATCCTGAACCTTGCGAAAAAAGAGGAGCACGCCGTTACTCCCGCGACCTGGAAAGTGGAAGAACTCAAGTGGATGCCCGACGGCCAGAGCATCGTGGTCCAGGCCACCAACAAGCCCGCGTCCGATCAATTCACCAACGGCCTCTATTCCATATGGCTGCGCGGCGGCATGGACGAACTTCGCGCGCCGCACGGCCCCATTAATGATTTGAAAATTTCGCCGGATGGCAAGCAGGTCAGTTTCGCGGCCGCGCGCGATGATGGGCCATCTCCCCACGATCTATGGCTGATCGGTTCCGAAGGTGGCGTGGCGCGCAACCTTACGGGCGCAAGCTTGGATCGACCAATCGGCGACTATCACTGGGCGAAGGATGGATCGCTGACTCTTCTCTACGCGGATGGCTTTCGCAACAAGTTTGCGGTGTATTCACGCACGGGTGAGAGAAAGGATTTGCCCGATGTGGCGGCAAATCCCGGCGAATTTGACCTTTCCTCTAGTGGCGAAATTGCTTTTGTCGGGCAAACCAGCGTCGCACCGCCCGAACTCTGGCTGCGCGATGCCGAAGGCCAGGCGCAGCAGATCACCCACCTGAACGAATCGCTTAAGCCGTTCGGATTAATCGCACCGGAGTTCTACAAATACAAATCCTTCGACGGCGTGGAAATCGAAGCCGCGCTACTGAAACCCGCGGGCTACGACGGCAAGTCCAAGCTCCCGACGGTCGTGCTGGTCCACGGCGGGCCAACGGGCAATTGGCGCGATGCTGTGGACATCTGGGGACAACTCCTGGTTGCGCGCGGCTATGCTGTGCTTTATCCCAATGTGCGCGGTTCAATCGGCTATGGTGAAAAATTTCTGGAGATGAATCGCGCCGACTGGGGCGGCGGCGATTTCAAGGACGTGATGTCTGGCGTCGAAGATCTGGTGACCAAAGGAATCGCGGATCCCAAACGCCTCGGCATCGGCGGCTGGTCTTACGGCGGTTACATGGCAGAGTGGGCCGTCACTCAGGAAATCCCTCATCCTTTCAAGGCGGCCGTCTCCGGCGCCGGCATGGCGAATCTGATCTCCGAATTCGGCACGGAAAACGGATCGGCCGAGGATGAATGGTTCTTCGGAACTCCCTATGAGCACCCGGAGCGATTCCTGAACAGCTCGCCGTTTCTCTATGTGAAAAACGCGAAGACGCCGACGCTCATTCTGCAAGGCGAAGCCGACCCGATCGATCCCATCGGCCAGAGCCAGGAACTATACAGGGGCCTGAAGCGCTACAACGTGCCCTCGGATTTCGTGGTCTACCCGCGGGAACCGCACGGCCTGCAGGAGCCCAAGCACCGCGTGGATATGCAAACGCGCATGGTGGCGTGGTTTGATAAGTATCTGAAGCCGGCGAAGTGATCGTGCTGCGCTTTCCTGGTTCCTGATCGCTGTAATCTGGTCGCTTCTATCCCTCTGCGGATTACAGCGATCAGATAGCAGGAACCATAGACCCTAAAGGAGCAGCCCTGGCCCTCGCCAAACTCAACGCCGTCTACTCCACGCCGGGGATGCGCCGCCGCTACGAAGTCTGGTTCGTGCGCTGCGGGCTGGCGGACGGCAGCGGGGCGTGGTGGTTTCGGTATCTACTTGTGAACAACATCAAGATTGCTCCCGACCTATCGGCGCGCCGGCATTTTCAGATCTGGGCGACTTGGTTCCCGCTCCACGCTCCGCCGCAAACATTCATCGTTGAGATGCCCCCCGAACAATTGGACCTGAGCCCACGCGGAGAAGTTCCCTTCCATTGCCGCGCCGCCGAAAGCGGCATCGAGGAAGGCCGCTGCTGGGGAAATATACGATCAAAGGGACACCACATTTCCTGGAACCTGCGCATTCACTCGACCTTTGGCGTTACTCTCAGCGATAAAGGCTGGATCGGCTTTTCGCGCTCGCCGCATGCTGACGCCGCTTTTTCAGGCGAGATTATTTTTGACGACGGGAAGTTCAGCGGCGAGCCGTTGGGCTTCGGCGTCCAGGGCCATAACTGCGGATACCGCCACAGAAGCTACTGGCGCTGGATGCACGCGTATTTCCCTCAACTCGGCAGCGGCAGCACTCTGGAAGCGTTGGTCTACGACTTGCCGCTTGGCCTGGTCTTTCGAAATGGCATTCTGTGGCATCACAACAAGTTCTCGAGTGTGCGAAAAATAACAGAGTCGCTGATCGACCGGTCCCGCGCGCGCCTTCAGTGGAATTTTTCCGGCCGACTGGACGATGGCTCGCCAATCGAAGCATTCATCGAAGGCGCTGCGCCCGGCATTCATGAATTGCCCTATACAAAAACCGACGGCTCCGGAACTTTCCCTGTTACCAATGCAAGCGTGGCCCGCGCGATTGTAAAATTGGGTCAGGGCGAACCCCTTGAAACTGAAACGGGAGCCGTTCTCGAAATGGGAGGGGCTTAGAGTGGCGGAAAAAGCCAAATGGGACGCGGGACTCTACGACGACAAGCATTCGTTCGTCTGGAAACTGGCAGCCGGGGTTTTGGAATTGCTGAACCCCCAGTCCGGAGAACGCATCCTTGACCTCGGCTGCGGGACGGGCCACCTGACCGCCAAAATTGCGGAAACCGGCGCGCAGGTCGTGGGTGTCGATCGATCGCCCGAAATGATCCGTCAGGCGAAAGAAAAATATCCATCCTTGCACTTCGAAGTGATGGACGCGCGGGAAATCTCGCTCGATGGAACTTTCGACGCTGTCTTTTCGAATGCCACCCTGCACTGGATCAAGGAACCCGAGCGCGCAATTGCCGGCATCAAAAAATCACTTCGCCCCGGTGGCCGCTTCGTGGCCGAATTCGGCGGCAAAGGAAACACAGGTGAACTCATCAAAGCCATTCAGCACTCATGGCAGAAACTGGCCGTCGCCGGCGCCGCGCCGGACCCGTGGTATTACCCGAGCATCTCCGAATACTCCGGCCTGCTTGAGAAGCACGGCTTCGAAGTCACCTACGCGATTCTTTTTGACCGCCCCACGCCGCTCGATGACGGCGTCCGCGGCCTCCGCAACTGGCTCGAAATGTTCGGCGGGTCTCTTGTCGAAGGCCTCCCCAAGGCCACCCGCGAAAGCCTGCTCGCCGAAATCGAGCGCGAACTCCGCCCAAAGCTCTTCCATGACGATCACTGGGTCATGGACTATCGCCGGTTGCGTATCGTGGCCAAGCGCCTGAACTAGGCATGCTCCACCCAGAAAATTGTGGTACAGAAAAATAGGCCACAACAGGTAGAGTAGTGCTTTACAGACCCCCACCTGCGTGATACGCTTTTCTCCCGTACCGCCATCTTAGCGCCAGGCGGCTGGGCCTCTGACCGAGAACCTGCCAAACGTGTGTGCTTTCTGTCTGTTACAGGCAGAAGCGTTGCGTGAAGACTCCTCCTCCCGAGGAAAGGAAAGTCGTCTCTCTTCGCGCCAAAAACCCTGGGTGAATTTGTTCGCGCTGGTGGTGTGTTTATCAGAAACGTGAAGGCGACGGCCGGGTTCTAGGAGTATTGGGCCCGCGTCGCGAATTCAGGGATTGGATTCCGGGCCAAGTTCCATTGACCCGGAGCCGCGAAGCAGTAGGCTACGACAAGAGGGGACACCTTGCTCAAGCTGCGCAAAGTCGAAATCGTGGGCTTCAAGTCGTTCTGTGAACGCACCGTGGTGACGTTCAGCGGCACCGGCACCACCTGTATCGTCGGTCCGAACGGTTGCGGCAAATCCAACGTCGTTGACGCCATCAGCTGGGTGCTGGGAGAGCAGAGCCACAAGTCTCTGCGCGCCGAGCGGATGGCCGACTGTATCTTCAACGGTACCACCAAGCGCCCACCGATGGGCCTGGCCGAAGTCACTATCACCATGGAAGATCCGGAACTCGCCGAAGCCGCGCGCTTTGTGCTGGAGAATGCGGCGGAAGAGGAAAAGAAGGAATTCACCACAGAGGGCACAGAGGATCCGCAGAGTGCCACGGAGAATCTGGATGCGATGATTGACGGCGCGATCGCCGCGACTGAAGCCTCCGGGGAAAATTCAGGCGATAACAACGCAGCGCCCGAAGGCCAGACCGAATCCGGCTTCAAACTGAAGCGCAAGAAAAAAGCGGAGAAGCCCGCGCTCGTCACCAAGCCCGGCGAAGTGGTCGTCAGCCGCCGGCTCTATCGCAGCGGCCAAAGCGAATACCTGATCAACGGACGCGTCGGCCGCCTGCGCGACATTCAGGAAATGTTCATGGGCGTCGGCCTCGGCCCGGACTCCTACGCGATCATCGAGCAGGGCCGCATCGGCCAAATCCTGGCAACCAAGCCGATGGAACGCCGCGCCATCATCGAAGAAGCCGCCGGCGTCACAAAATTCAAGACGAAGAAACGCTTGAGCGAGGCGAAGCTCGAATCCTCCAAGGTAAATCTGTCCCGCGTGAACGATATCGTCGTCGAAGTCGAGAAGCAGCTTGGCTCACTGAAGCGCCAGGCGGCGAAAGCGCGCCGCTATGCCGAAATCCGCGATCAAATGCGCGGAATCGTCAGCCAAATGTTGGCCGGAAAAGCGCGCGAACTCGATGCCGAAGCGGACCGCGTGCAAACCCGCCTGGCCGAACTGACCGCCACCGAAACCCAGCACGCGCAGATGATTCACGAGCAGGAAGCCGAGCAGGATCGCCTGAGCCAGCGCATCTACTCGCTG
>DATHOY010000152.1:0-3081 GCA_035484435.1 Vulcanimicrobiaceae bacterium
ACGTGGAGAACAAACCGGGCGTGTTGAATCGCGTGGCGTCGCTGACGCGGCGGCTGGCGATTAACATTGATTCGCTGACGGTCGGGCCGACGGAAAACGTGGAGATTGCGCGGATGACAATTTGCGCGCATACGGACGAGCGCGGGGCGACTCGGCTGGAGGCCAGCCTGGAAAAGTTGGTGGATGTGTTGCTGGCGGAAAATATCTCGGACCGGCCGATGCTGGAGCGCGATTTGGCTTTGATAAAGGTGGCTGCGGACCAGCAGAACCGGCCGCACCTTATGGAGTTAATCAAGGTGTTTCGCGGGCGCGTGGTGGACGTGGCGCCGGAATCGCTGATTGTGGAAGTTTCGGGAACGGTGGACAAGATTGACGGGTTGCTGGAAGTACTGCGGCCGTTTGGCGTGCTGGAAATGGCGAGGACGGGGCGGATCGCGATGACGCGCGGAAGCGATTTGTTGCGGCCACCGGCGGCAGCGGCAATTCCAGAAGCAACGGCGAAGTGATTCGGATTTTGTAGCGGCCGCCTTCCGAGGTGCGCACTTTGCACCCCGATCGGCTTTACGGGGCGGGCGCATTTTCGGAGCACAGGCTAAAGCCTATGCTACCTGTTCGGCCGCGACACGGCCCAATCGAAAGGAACGAAATGGCAAACCTGTATTACGACAAAGACGCGGACCTGGCGTTAATCCAGAACAAGAAGGTCGCGATCATTGGCTATGGCTCGCAGGGGCATGCGCATGCGTTGAATCTTCGCGACTCCGGCGTATCCGTGATGGTGGGGTTACCCGAGGGCAGCGCTTCGCGCGCGAAGGCGGAGAAGGACGGGCTGACCGTCAAGTCTCCTGCGGATGCGGCGGCATGGGCCGACGTGATCATGATTCTGGCGCCAGACACGCGGCAGCCGAAACTTTATAAGGAAGCGATTGAGCCGCACCTGACGCCCGGGAAGACGCTGATGTTTGCGCACGGGTTCAATATTCGGTTTGGCGCGATCAAGCCGCCGAAGACGGTCGACGTGACGATGATTGCACCGAAAGCGCCGGGGCATCGCGTGCGCGAAGTGTTTGTGGAGGGCGGAGGCACGCCTGCGCTGATCGCGGTGGAGAAGGATGCGACCGGGCATGCCAAGGCACAGGCGCTGGCATATGCGAAGGGGCTTGGCACGACGCGCGCTGGCGTTCTGGAAACTACGTTTACTGAAGAGACCGAGACAGATCTATTCGGCGAGCAAGCCGTTTTGTGCGGGGGTGTCAGCGAATTGATCAAGGCCGGATTCGAAACACTGGTGGACGCGGGTTATCAGCCGGAAGTGGCGTACTTCGAATGCCTGCACGAGTTGAAGCTGATTGTGGACCTGATTTATCGCGGCGGGCTCAGCTATATGCGCTATTCCGTCAGCGACACAGCTGAGCAGGGTGATTATCACGCGGGGAAACGCATCGTGACGCAGGAAACGCGCGAGGCGATGAAGAAGCTGCTGGCGGGCATCCGCGACGGCAGCTTCGCCAAGGCCTGGATCGAGGAAAACGAAAAGGGCTGCCCGAATTTTCTGGCGCGCCGCAAAGCGGAGCAACAGCAGCAGATCGAGCAGATCGGACTGAAGTTGCGCGCGATGATGCCGTTCCTGAACCCGGTCGTAGCCCCCGGCCTGAACGAAAACGCCGCCACGGCGAAAAAATAAATCACCGGAGGGCACGATTCTTCGCCCTGTAGCTTAGTCCTTTTAGGCCTGCGGGTTCTCGCAACGCCAGCACGATTTTGACCGCGTAATGGAAATCCTCACCCGTGAAGGAGTGAGCAACAGGCTTTTATTGCCTGTTACGCATTCTTAGAAGCCGTCACCGTTCGCAAAATCCCGTGTTTCGGATATGATTTCGCACGTGACGCGACTTCTCCGCCTGTCTCTCGCATTTCCTGTCCTTGCCTTATTGCTTTTGCCTCCGATCGCGCTGCAAGCGCAAACCACCGCATCCGCCGCCGATTCCCTTCTTCCCGGCCCCAAACCTCCCGATGTGCCCACTGATTGGAAACATCTGGTTGGTATTTATGGTCATGGCAGAGAGCAGGTGATCATCCTTGAACGGAATCGAAGTCTCTTCTGGCGCGCTCCAACAAATCACAAGGTACTTACCGACCACATCCCAGAAGCTCCCATCACGACAGAACCACTCGGCTCGTTTGCACTCGTGCGAAGCGGGCTTGATGACATACCTATTTCGCTTCACAAAGAGAACGACGAGAACATAACGTCGTTCACTGTGGGAAGCACAAAATTTATCCGTTCTGACGCCGGTTCTGACCCAACACATTTCTATCATGTCAATCCAGCACAACCAGTTTCGGAGCTTCGCGAGAAGGCTTTGAAGCTCACGCCGCCCGCGGAGTCCGGACCTTTCCGCAAACCCGTTCTCGTGGAACTCTACACACTAAACGACTCGATTCACCTGGACATCCGCTACGCCACTTCCGACAACTTCTTGAGCACCCCGGTTTACACGCAAGCTCGCGCCTTCCTGCAGCTTCCTGCAGCCGTGGCGTTGCGGAACGTCCTCGAAAAACTGATGCCACTCGGCTACGGCCTGTTAATTCACGATGCTTACCGGCCGTGGTACGTGACGAAGATCTTTTGGGATGCCACACCGCCGGAAGGGAAGATATTTGTCGCCAATCCCAAGGAGGGCTCGAAGCACAATCGCGGTTGCGCTGTAGACTTGACGCTCTATGATCTCTCCACCGGTCAACCTGTCGAAATGCCGGGACTCTATGACGAAATGTCCCCGCGCTCGTTTCCTAACTTTCCGGGAGGCACATCCCTGCAACGCTGGCACCGCGACCTGCTGCGCCGCGCAATGGAATCCGAAGGGTTCACCGTGAACGAGGACGAGTGGTGGCATTTCGACTACAAGGATTGGAAGAAGTACCCTATCCTGAATATTCCGTTTGAGAAAATCGCTCTGCCACAACCCATATTTGACAAAAATGTCGCACAGTGAGGTGAACTGCTTGCTTTCGAACCCGAGCCGCTTCTTTTCCGCAAGTCTCCTGGCCACGCCTGTATTTTTCCTTCTGGTCCTTTTT